>JAWCME010000001.1:0-118061 GCA_039091335.1 Candidatus Aenigmatarchaeota archaeon
TTTATTCCTTAATTTTTCCTCTAGACATTCCGCTTGAGATTCAAGAAAGGGGAGAAAGCGAAAAGCATATAAAGTTTAGCAAGGACGCCGAGGGTGGGATTTGAACCCACACTCCCCAAAGGGGAACCAGCTTTCTTTCCAAAAAACTCAAGGCTGGCGCATTCGCCTGATTCTGCCACCTCGGCTTCTCATCATATTTTTTTCAGACCTTGAGCTAACAATTTCAATATATTAGTTTAAAAACAAAAGGTTTTATTTTAAGATTTCTATTTTTCCTGATCTTGGAATGTTTAGCTGTAGCTTTCCTCTAAACTCTGTGACAAATGCTCCGCTTATACTAACATTATCCCCTTCTTTAATTCTATCTATTTGCTCTTGCCACAAGCTTAGTGTAATTTCCCCTGTTTCATCTTCTATGCTTGCATTTGCCACTCTTCTTCTTCCAAACTTTGTCATCACTTCCCTCTCTTCCTCTATGTTTATTACCCTACCTTCAACAGAAACATTGCTCATGCCTCTTTTTATTTCATTTATTTTCATTAAATTCACAATTTCATTTTGTGTTTAAATTTAGATTTTTTTGCCTTGCTTAAAGGCCACACATCTTCTATGAGCATATCAGGAATTTCTTCGTCCAAAACAGGATACGCCAATTTACATCTCTTACAAACTATAAACATTCCCATTTCTTCTAAACTTCCACTACATTTTGGACATGCCAATATCTCGAGCAACTCTTTTGGTATAGTCATTTCCATCTTCTTTATTATTCTTTATTCTATCAATCTTAAATTTTAAGAGATCTTAGGATATATTCCTTTCTCTAAGAAAACCCTATCAGTTCTTACAGCTGTTCCTTCTTTTTTTTCAAACATCTCCTTACTGCTCATCTTCGCAACTCCTATCGCAACAAGCTCGTTTTTTAAAGAATAGATTGCAACTTTTTCTTCTGGCTTAATGCCATCCTGAATTCTTGTTATTCCAGAAACAAAAAGTGGAGAACCGGAGACAATGCTATGTATTGCTGAATCTTTCACAAACACTTTTTTCACATGCGGTATTGCAAACTCAATGGGAATCAAAATCTTTCTTATTATTTCTTCGTTTAAATCTTTTATTGCGTCGTAAACATGAATTAAAGGCACTGCATTTTCCTCAGTAAAATTCCCTACTCTTGTGCGTCTCAACTCTTTAAGGTGAGCACCAAAACCAAGAGTCATTCCCAAATCTGAACAAATCTTTCTTACATATGTTCCCGCCTCACACCCGATTTTAAACAACACATCCTTGCCGTCAATTTCTATCAAGTCGAAATAGTAAACTTTCCTTTTTCTTGGTCTTCTCGAGACTGCCGATTTTACCGGCGGCACTTGGACTATCTCTCCAATGAACTTTAAAACAGTTCTTTTAAGTAAATTTTCATCCACTTCTTTGTGTAAATGCATCACCCCAACATACTCTTTATCTAAACCCATCAATAGTGGAATTGCTTTTGTAGCATTCTCTATAGCTATTGGTAGGACTCCTGTAGCTGCAGGATCTAAAGTACCAGCGTGCCCTGCCTTCTTCACATTAAAAATTTCTTTTACCCAAGCCGTTATTTGATGAGAAGTTGGACCAAAGTGTTTATCTATAACTAATATAGAAGTTTTAATCAGTTCTTTTACAGTCCTTTCCTCTGGGGGTTTTCCATAGTTTACGTTAGTCTCTTCTTCAGACCTTATTAGCCACATGTTTTTTCACATTTAGTAATAGTATAAGGTTAAAACATTAACATTTCTTATTTCTCGCCTCTAACAGATTCTACTTTTTTGCCGCTTTCTTTTCTTTCTTTGTCTTGGTTTTATCTGATTTAATCTCAGCAGCAGAAGGTTTTTTCAAACCAAATTTTTTAATAAGGTTTGCTTTTTCAAAAGCTTCTATAACCTCTTCTTCGCCTGCATCTTCTTTTATTTCCAGCGTATATTTGGTTGGTTCAAGGTGTTTTACATTACATCTTCTTCTTTTAACCCCAGTCAGCAATTTTGGTCCTGTTATCAAAACAAAGTTGTTGTCTATTTTTTTCAATACAACAGCATACTTTCCTCCTTCTCTTCCACCAATCTTCATCACAACCCTTCCAACTTCCAGGCTAGCCATATCATCACCCCAAACCCCTTGCCTTTTCTTTTAAAACCTCCCTTGCACATTTAGCACAAAAGTATCCACCAAACTTTCTTTCTGGTCTTCTTTTTGTTTTTGCAATTTTTCTTATTTGAGAAGGCGATAATCTCGGCACACCTTGCAATGGTTTTTTGCATCTTGCGCATCTGGCAATTTTTGGCTTTTTCTTTGCTATATGAATTACTGTTTTTCCAGACGGTGTCCTTCTTTTTACCTTCTTCATTTCAATCACTTAACAATTTGTTGAAAAACCAGCTGATTGCAATAGCAATCAACATATACCAATATAGCCAACTTAAGGTTGAGCCTATAATTGGTATGTTAAAAGGTGTAGCCACAACCATTCCACTAAACTTATACTTCATCCATGGCAAAAAAATAGCAAGAATTAATATTGAAATTATCGTTGCTTTCAGTGTATGCCTTATATATTCTCTATTCAATTTCATCATTTCTCCTAAGAACCTATTCATTTCTTCAGAATTTCCGTTTTTTTGTGCATTTATAAGATTTGCTCTAATTTCATCCATTTTGTTTTTTATTTCCTTCAAAAAATTTCTATCCACAAAAACTCTATTTAGGAAAAATGCGATAAGAGTTAATATTGTTGAAATTATTAGAAGTGAAACATGGGGTTTTAAAAGTGTTATAGGAGAAAAAACAAAATCAAATAAATTTATTACCATTGCAGTTATTTTTTCAAGCAACCTACTCACCTATAATCTTTCTAATAATTGGATGAAGCTCGTCTATCTTTTGCATCCTAAATTCTTCATAATAATTATAAACTATCATCACAGTTAATAAAATTCCTGTCCCCGTACCAAGTGCTCCGGTAAAATCCGCTACGGTTGCCAAAAAACCAACAAATAATCCTCCCAAAACTGCAAGGTAGGGGATGTATTTTTTTAAAACACTTTCTATTGTTTTTTTGTCCCTTCTATAACCGGGAATTTGCATACCTATACTTTCGATTTGTTCGGCGACGCCTGCCGGGTCCATTCCAGAAGTGGATATCCAAAAGACAGAAAATATTATACATGTTATTGACATAAAAATCATATAAGTTATTGCCCTAATAATCTCTGGAGACGAAACTGTTCCGAGTATTATGTTTTCCAAAAGATATCTTGGAGAGGTCAAATAATAAACTATGCCACTAACTACATTTCCATTTTCATCGTAACAAGCTAAAAAACTACAGTTTGTGTTTGTATCTATCCCGAATCTTCCCAGAAGCTGTAGGTAAGATATTAGCGCTGCTGCAAGTATAACTGGAATGTTGCTTGTGTAAAATAACTTCAATGTCCAGGTTCTTCCAAATCCACGCAAAAAAGAGAATGCAAGTGGAATTTCAACTCCTATGTCTTGGGCATAAACTACTATTAAAAATATTAAAATTGTTGAGAGCATTGGCAATAAGTTAATTAGTGCAAGTGAATTGTTTCCTATCCATACATAGTTTAAAAAGTTCCAAAGTTTTCCTACAAACTCTCCTGTTGGTGTTTTGAACGGGCTTATTGTTGAAATTATAATTTGACTTCCAACCCCAGCCGCTATAAAAAGGCTTATTCCTGAACCAATCCCCCATTTACTCACAAGCTCATCAAGAAGAATTACAATTATTCCTCCCATAGCAAGTTGAAATACAACAAAAACAAAAATTAGAATTCCAGGCTTAACTGGAATTGCCCCCCCCATCAGATATGCAATGCTCGTTAGAAAACAGAAGAGTATTGCTAAAAATTTGCTCCATGTTTGGAATTTTTCTCTTGATTCTGGCTTTGACATGTCCCAGTTTATTATCTTTGAACCTATTAGCAATTGAAGAAGTATTCCAGAAGTTACTATTGGCCCTATTCCTAAAGTCATAAGGCTTCCAAACTTAGCACCAAGCAACAACTGAATTGTCATAAGATATTCAAGTTCAGGAACCTTTGCAATCCCGTATATTGTTATGTGGGAAAGCAGAAAGTACAGAATCAAAGCTATTCCTGTCCACATAATCCTTTTGTTGAGTGGTTGTTTATATTTTGGTTTCTCTACTGCTGGTAAAAATTTTGATATTTTTTCTATTGGAATCTTCACTTTATCACTTGTTTATCTTTTAAATTTGAAGATTATATTTTTTATGTAAAAATTAGGACAAAAATTTTGCCTTCCCTCCAGCCCTCTCTATTTTTTCAATCGCATTCTTAGAGAAGAATTTTGCCTCAACTATTAATGGTTTGCTTATTTTTCCTGAGCCCAAAACCTTATCATATCCTAACTTCAAAACATTTACTTTTACCAAATCCCCTTCTTTTTCTGATATTTCCTTGCTTTCAATAATTTTTTCTAGCTCCCCCAGGTTTATTGATTTTGGTTTACGAAAAACTTCCTTTGGTCTTTTGAACCCAATCTTTCCAAAATGGTTTGGAGCGTATTTTACTGTATAGGTCCATTTCTGCTTGTGCATTCCAGCCATTCCTCTTCCTCCTCTTGACCCCTTCCCCCTTCTCTTCTTATGACTACCATGGTATGTTCTTCTTCCCCTGAATTTTCTATGTTTTTTTTCTTTTCTAACAACCATCTATATCATCCTTCTTAAAAGCTCATTTATTTCTTTCCCCCTATATCCAATGTCTCCCTTCGGATAAAATTCCTTCAAAGATTTAAACCCTTTTGAAGGGGGGGTAAGCCTGAAAACTGGTTTAAGATTCTTTATTTCTTTCATTTTTTTCCTACCTTCAAATATTTCTAATGCTAGCTCTTCTATTGAATTAAAGCCAAGCTCCTTTACGTTTTCCTCTGTTAGTCTTTTGCTTTCACTAATTCTTCCCCTCTTTTTTAACATTTCAAAAAAAACATTAAAATCTATCTCACCATAAGTAACAAAATTTTTCACCTTTTCAATCATCCCTTTTAAATCTTCCCTTTCTTCTAGTACAACACAACTGTTAACTTTTTCAAGCCTTAACATTTTAAGCGTGTCCTCTATTTCCTTTTTTGTTCCAACCTTTCCTCTTATTCTTATTACCGCATACATCTTTGTCTTTAATTATTAAAGAATTTAAAAATTAAAAAACAATAGTTTTGCGTGTACGGAATATATCTCGGAAGATTTCAACCATTTCATAAGGGTCATCTAAAAACAGATAAAATAGCAAAGAGTCAATATGGCATTGAAGATTCTCTATTCGTTATATTCAACTACACTCCTTTTATTCCTTCTTATTCTTTTCCCTTCAGCAAAAAAGAACAAGAGGAGATGGTTAGAGCTCTTGGAATAAATACAGTATTTTTTGATATAAATTTGGAAAGTGGTTATTTAAGACATTTACTTCCACACAATTTTTTAAAAAAATGGATGGAGCTTAGAAGAATCGGTGGTAAGAATGAAAAAAGATACATAACAAGAGACAGAACAGAATTTGTTATCCTCTCCTTCCTTTTTTTACATCCACTCTACATCCCATTTGGAAAGGACGAGAGAGTTTTTAGGAGTTCAAACATAAAAAAACTAATTTGCGAAGGTAGGATAGAAGAAGTAATTGAAATGATACCAGAGAACAGAGAATACAGAAGAAAATTCTTAGAAATCGTAAAGAATAAGGATTGGAAAAAAATACCGAGGAGCGGTTATGAAATATTTGGCCTAAAAATTCCTCCTAGGATTTAGCTCTTTCATAAATATATAATTTTTTGAATGCATCAAATATAGCAGAAATAAGGTTTATTCTCATACCTGTATTTCCAAAACTTTTTACCCAAACGTCCTTTATTCCTGCTAACCTTAAAATTTTTTTAGATTCATCGTCAGCAACCAGACCAACTCCTTTTGGTGCAGGCATAAGTATAACTCTAACCGAGCCCGCCTTTCCTTCGGTTTTAAAGGGTATAGAATGTTCTTCACCACAACCACATTCCCAACTTCCACATCCTCTCTTAACCCTTATTATGTTTAGTTTAGCCTTTTTAATCGCTTTATTAATTGCATCCCTTGCCTCTGGAGCAGATGCCTTTCCTATTCCAACTAAACCATCTTCATTTCCAACAACGACAAATGCATTCATTTTGAACCTTCTCCCAGACCTATGCATTTTTGCTGTTATTCTAATAGGAATCCTTTCAATTCCTCCGCCCTTTCCTGTTCTCCCCCCTATCATTATTATTTCATCCTTTAGGTTTGGTACAAGCTTGTCTATTATTTCAGCTTCCATTATTTTTTCCCCAGAGTTAAGTATGTCGTCGATATTTGATATATCTCCGTTTAAAACTTTTTTTCCAAGGGTTGTTTTTGGAACCCATGCTTCTAGTGAAACTTCTGGCTTAACGGAAGGTAATTCCTCTACTTCGGCCTCTTCTGCATTCTCTACCATAAAAACCACTATTTTATTTAACTACTAAACTTATATTTATAAATCCATAACATTTATAACTTGGAATTAGTTAAGGTGTTTATATGAGTTTGAACAACATTTACGAATTTGTAGAAATTTTAAAAACTACAGGAGGAAAGCCAAGGATAATAGAGAGTTGTATTGTAGTTGATGACATCCCAAGAGAAAAGTATAAAGGTTATAAACCTCCCCAGGTTTTTTGTTTAGAGGGAAAAATAGTAAAAAACAGCAATGTCCTTCCAAAAAGTATTAGAGAAGAATTAAAAATGAGAAATTACAAATTAGCTTAAGTTGCCTTTATCTTTTCTTTTATTCTATCAAATTCTTCTGGTAATTCCTTAAATTTTTCTATGTAGCTTGATATATGAAGTCCCCTTATTCTTTCTTCATCTGGAAATACTCCCTCGCTACAATTTACTTTAAGTCCCGAATCTAACGCACCTTTCACACAAGCGTAAATCCTTGACCCTTTAGTGGAAGGATATAACCCCATATCAACAATTGCCTCTTTTATCCCTTTTTCAACTGCCCTTTTTCCTATGAGCAAACCTGTTAAGTATGCTGAAGGTAAATTGTCGCAAGCAAACCTCCAGTTTAACTTTTTTAATTCCTGTGAAGTTGCAGATACAATTGTTTTATCTCCCTCTTTTGAAAACTCAACTATCTGGGCACGAATGTACTTCAGGGATTTCCTTATCACAAGTCTTGGTTTTTTTGAGAGTAGGAGTTTTATCCTCTTCTTATAATTTGTTTTGCCCAATCTTCTTCTTTTAAATTTCATTCTATATGTTGGTTTTGGTTTTTTCATTAAATCACATTACTCTTTAATCAACCCATGCTGCTTAAGATAGGTTTTCAAGTGAGATCTGCTTCTAAATGTACCACTCTTTACCATTAAGTATAATTTCCTGTATGTTCTTTTATCTATCTTTCCTTCATCTTTCATTTCTTTCAAATTTTTTCTAAGCGCCCTAACCGTTAATATCCATCTCTCTTTCTTTGAAAAAACCGCAAACTTTTTTCCTTTCCTTCTACCTGCTCCTTTTCTTTTTTTCCTCTCCTTTTCTTTTTTTATTTTTTCTGGCAAAACTTTTATATAACCTTTTTTAATTATCCTCCTTATGTCTGCCTTTGTTACGGCTGATTCTACTTCTTTAATTTTTGTCGGGTCAACCCATACCCTATGCTTTCCAACTTTCAATATTTTTGCAGCCATTCTTTTCTGCGTGTTCGACATATATTTATTTTAAATGATAAAGGATAAAATAATGAAGGAGGTTGAAAATCTTTTACAAAAGGGGCCCATATTGGACAAAAATGATACCCTACCCCATATAAGGAATTTGATTAATAAGTTTTCTGTTTACGAATTACCTGTTACAGAAGGATTAAGGTTGTTGGGAACTGTGAGCATTAGGAAGATTGTTAATTTTTTGAAAAACACGAAAACAGAAAACATTCTAGCGCAAAATTTGGTTGAAAAAAATTTTATTCGTGTTAGAATTGATTCTGAAATTAAAGAAATTGTAGAAAATTTTTTGAAAACTAAAAAATTCATTGCCTGTTTTGTTTCAGAAGATATATTATACGGGTATTTGCAAAGGTTAAAATTGTTGAATTTTTTACTTCAAACAAAAGAAAGTGTTAGTGGATTAATTTCTAGTGACTTTGTTTCTGTTCAATTCGACGACGGAATAGAAAAACTCATAAAAGCTGTTAAAAAGGAAAAAAATGTTGTTGTTTTTAAGAACGAAATCATAATAAATGCTTTTTCCCCCGAGGAACTTTATTCCTTACTTTTTATTGGAAATTATATTAAAAAAGTAGAAAAAGATTTTGAAACGCTAAGATCAGACGAAAAAAGGTTTTTGAAGTTTAGGAGAAGACAGCAACTTATAAATTATCTTAAGAAAAATTATTCTTTTATCAGTATTCCTAAATTGAGAATCGGTGAAATTTTAAAAGAAGGTAAAATAATTTCGAAAGAAGAGAGAATAGGAAATGTTGCTAGGATTATGTTAGAGATAAATAAGAGTGTCTTGCCATTGGGAGAAGGGATAATTACAGATTTAGACTTGCTAAGGTATTATTATGAAGGTTAAAGAAATAATGAACAAAAAACTTGTTTTTATAGACGTAGACAGAAATTTGAGGGACGCAATGAAATTAATGGAAAGGAAAAAAATTTCTAGGCTACTTGTAAAGGACGGTAAAAAAATTGTTGGCATAATAACAGAAAGAGATATATCAGAAAGACTTGGAAGTTGGAAAGAGAGAAGAATTTCCGACTCTCACATCCATGTATCTTCTGCTTGCACTTATGATTTAATTAAAATTGACTTAAATGAAGAAGTTAATGTTGCTGCTAAAACTATGTTGGAAAAAAGGATAAGCAGCTTAGTCGTAAGCGATGGGGAAGAAATGGTGGGAATTTTAACGAAAAGTGATTTGATAAAAGTTTTGAAGAACTCAAAAATTCCTGTTGAAAAATACATGAATAAAACAGTTTTTTCTTTGCCTTTAAATTCTAGCTTATTGCAAACAAGGAAACTTATGATGGAAAAGGGGATAAAAAGAGTTTTAATAGTTCATGAGGGTGTAGTTGTAGGAATTGTTACTGAGAGAGATATAGCCAAAGCATTGGGCATGTTTAGAAAGGTTGTTGAAGGAAAAAATCTTGATGAAAAAATGAAGAAAATTTCTGTAGACACAATTATGTCTAAGGATGTTTTTTATGTTTCCCCTAAGCACACTCTTGGAGAAGTCGTTAAAATAATGACGGAAAATAAGATAAGTGGCTTGCCTGTTATCGAAGAAGGGAAGGTTTTAGGTATAATAACAAAAACAGATTTGATAAGAGCAATTAGTAATTTAAAAGGTTAATTCCACAGTATTTACGGGTTTAAAATCTTAATATTTAGTTCTTCGGCCCTTTTTAAAATTTCTTCTCTCTTCTTTTTTCCTACTGTGCTGGAAATTTTTACTGCTTCTTTTTCTGGATTAATTTTTTCCAAATCTTTAACATTGCACACCAAAATTTCCCTAAATCCAGAAGGATGAAGGTATTTCAACCTTTTTGGTGCGCCATACCCTATATTAGGCATTTTTGGTTTTCCCTTCTCCCTTCTTCTTATTTTTGAGTGCATGCCTCTTGCTTTTCTCCATTTTGCCTTTCTTAACCTCTTATAAGCTTTCCACCCCGACCTTAAAAATTTTGGTTTCTTTTTGGGGTTTACCATATAATCACTCCCTAGAAACTATGTATATTCCATCAGAGAATACTCTTCTGTCATATCCTTTAATTCTTGTTGATTGTTCCAATCTGCTTGCCATCAAACCAACATCCTCTATGTTTATACCAGATACTATTATGTCCTGCCCTTCAACTTTTATGTCTACTCCCTTAACTCTTTTTGCAACTCTTGGAACTCTTTCACCAAGAAAATTTTGTATTAAAATTTTGTCCTCTTCAATTTTTAAGTTTACTGGAAAGTGAGAATATACAACTCTTAACTTATAAACAAATCCTTTTGTTACACCCTTTATCATGTTTTTAATATGTGCTTCTATGGTACCCACCATTGCCTTAATTTTTCTTCTTTCAGATTCAGAAAAAATCCTTATTTTATTTTCCGACTTTTCTATCCTTATTTCACTAAATCCCTTGAACTCCTTTTCCAAACTTCCTTTTGGTCCAGAGACTTTAATTTTTCTTCCTTCTATTTCGATGCTAACTCCTTCTGGCACGATAATCTCTTTTTCGTACATTTCAATCCCTTATTAATTAAATTTTTCTTGTTTTAATTTTCATCTAGCTTTTTGTCCTAAGTCAAAGAGAGTTATCTGTTTAATATGTTTAATATGGGATATTTTTCCTTTTAAGCTTTAATATATGTAACAAAGCAGTTTTCCGCCTATATGCAACTCCTTTGCTTTTATGTGGTCCATTACACCCTTTGAAGTACTTAGAATTAAAATCCCGAATTCTCTTCTAGGCAGGAACCTTTTCTCGTATTTTTCAAACTCTTCAATTTTAACTGAAAACCTTGGTTTTATTACATTAACATTAATTATCCTTCCTTTTAGCTCTACTCTGAACTTTCCAGATTTTCCGTCGTCTATAAATTCAAAAGCTCCTATATAGCCCCTTTTCTGCATAACTTCTAGAACAGCCTTTATAAGCTTTGAAGCATTAACTATGCATTCTTTCTTTCCCACTCTTTCAGAATTTTTTATTGCAGACAACGCATCTGCTAGCTGGTCTTGAAGCATTCTTCCACCTGTGGTATAATTTTGATTTAAATTTTTAAATTAAAAAATGCGCCGAGCGGGATTTGAACCCGCGTTGCAAGCTTGGAAGGCATACGCCAAAGTTCGCGTCTTAGACCTTCAGCCTTTCGTAGGCTGGACCATCGGCGCATTTATAGCTTTATAAATAATAAATAAAATCTTTTAAATATGTTTAAAGATGATGTGATTAAAAGAGCGATAAGAAGATTTAAAAAAATGTTTCCTTGTTCTGAGGGACTGGAAAAAGAGCTTATCCCTCTTGGTAGAGAGGAAGCAAAACCAAGGACATTAAAAAAAAGGAAAGGTTAACCTATATATTCTGGATGCTTTATTGGAACTTGTATAGGTCTACCCTTTGGCCTTCTTTTAAAATATTCCTTGTATGCCTCCCAAATTTTTCTTCCCTTTTCTCCATGAAGAATTTTTATTATCAACTGTCTTGGCCTGAAAGGTTGTTCTGATGTTGGGTTGTAGTCTATAAGCACAACATCTCCAGCTTTAATCTTGTCACTAATTCTTGGGTCTACTAAATATGTTATTATATTCTCGTCCCACGTTTCAACTACAGCCTGAACAGAATTATCAGAGCTTTCAACTTCTTTTTCCTTTGGAAAAATTACTTCCAATACAATGCCTGGATGGTAGTACACCATATTCTCACAATTTATATCCAATCTTTCTTAAAAATTCTTTTCTTTCCTCAATCTCCTTTTCTTCCTCTATCCCCTTTGATTTAAACCCATCCACTACTCCAAGTATCGCCCTTCCTTGATCTGTTTCGCATATTATAACCTCTACAGGATTTGCTGTTGCACAAAATATTGAGCATACCTCTGGAACGTCCTTTAGTTTTGGTAAAATGTTTATTGGATAAGCGTTTCTCATGAAAATTATGAAGCAGTGCCCTGCTGAAATTTTAAGTGCATTCTCTATAGCAATCTTCTTCAACTCCTCGTCGTTTCCAGAATGCCTTATCAAACATGGACCAGAAGCTTCGCAAAAAGCAAGCCCAAATTTAATGTTTGGAACAGAATTAACTAAAGCCTCGTGTATATCCTCTACACTCTTAATAAAATGGGATTGCCCAAGGATTAAATTGCAATTCTCTGGAACTTGTATTTTTATTATTTTTAACTCCATATTATTCATTTTTTATTCAAAATTTAAATCTTGCTGAGGTTAAAAATAATAAACATGATTGGTTTAGTAGTAGTTTCTTCTAACATAGAAAAACAGAAAGAAGTAGGAGAAAAACTGAAAAAATTAGCAATCTCTACTTTTAATAAATTTTCAAACATAGAGTTTTTTGATTTGGTTTTTAATGAAGAAATGGCGAAAAATCTTGTAGGAAGAATTAAAAAGGATGTTTGCGGATTAATAGTGCTTGTTGCGACTGGTGGGACTGAAAGAACAATAAGGGCTCTTGCTAAACTTAGAAAACCAATGCTTATCTTAGCAAATCCATTTAATAATTCTCTTGCCTCATCTTTAGAAGCATATTCCAAAATTAAAGAAAAATACCGTGTAAAACTTTTCTATTCTGATTTTAATTCTGATTTTTTGCATGAAATAAAATCTTTTTCTGAGGTGTGCGAAGTCATATCTAAACTTAAGGACTGTAAAATTGGGGTCATAGGCAAACCTTCAAAATGGCCTCTTTCTAAAAGAAACAAAAAACTCATAAGAAGGCTCGGACCAAGTTTAATACAACTAAAAATTCGAGATTTTTTAAAAGAGATTGAAAAAGTTAATGAAATAGAAGCAAATAATTTGTTGAAGCGTTTACGCTTAGGAAAAATTAAAGTTTCTAAAAAAGAATTGATTAAAGCAATAAAAGTTTATTTGGCACTTAAAGGATTAGCGTCGAAATATAAACTTTCGGCTGTTTCTATCAAATGTTTTGATATTATGAATTACAACTATACTCCATGCCTGGGAGTGAGTTTGTGTAATGATGATAATTTAATTGCAGGATGCGAGGCTGATCTACAAAGCATTTTAACTATGATAATTGTCTCTTTTGTTTCAAATCAACAATGTTGGATGGCAAATCCCTCGAGAATATCTTTTGAAAAAAATACTATTTTGATAGCTCACTGCACGATTGCTACTAAAATGATTTCTGATAGCTCAAAAATAGAGTTGATTACTCACATGGAATCTGGAAGTGGTGTAGCTATAAGGGGGCCTTTAAAAAATAAGGAAATAACCCTTGTAAGACTTGGTGGAAACCTTGAGAAAATGTTGATAGCAACAGGAAAAATAGTTAAAAGCAATATGAAAGAAGAAAATGTTTGCAGAACTCAGGCCGAGGTTAAATTAAAAGGTAAAATTGAAAGATGGATTGAAAATTCTTTGGGTAACCACCAAGTTTTGGTTTATGGTAACATCGAAAAAAAATTGATAGATTTTTGTAGATTTAAGAATATAGAAGCAATAGTAATTTAGCTCTTTAATATTTTTAACATAGTTTGAGCATTAGATAACATGTTTGTATTGTTATTAAAGAAGATATAAATTTTTTCCGGGCCAACCCTAAAGATTTTATCTTTTACTTCTTTCAACTCCTTGTTAGTATAATTGTGAGAATACCATGCGTCCCTTCCATGCATTCTCAAATAAACAATTTTATTGGTAGAATAAACCTCTAAAGGAAAATCCGGTGAATCAACGCTAACCCAAGTTATTTTTAACTTAGATGCCCATTCTGTCCATTCTTCCTTAAACCAATCGAGGTTTCTTACTTCTAAAGCAAATTTTTCTTTTAGACCAGTTTTTTTAATGAATATTTCTAGTTTTGAAGAAAAACTTGATGTAATGGAAGGGGGTAATTGAAACAAGTAAAAATCAATGTTTTTTTCTAACAATTTGAACAAGTCTTTAAACTTTTTCCAAAGCCCAAATGCCCTTTCGTTAAACTTAAATGTGTGCGTTATAAGCCTATTAACTTTAATACTCCATCTCAAAAATGGAAAAAAATTTTTTGTTTTTTTTAGCCAGGACTTTATTTGATTTGGAAAAGGGAAACGATAAAAACTTGCATTCAACTCAATTCCATTAAGTCTAGAATTCTTAAGATACCAATCAAAACTCAACTCTGGGTTCCAAGAGTAATACCACCCTGAGGTTCCTACAAATACTTCCATCAATTTTAAATAATTTTTTATTAAACTTATAGACCAAGCTCTTCGTGAATCTTTTGTAAAGATTTGAGAGATATTTCAAAAAACTTCTCTTTTTGAATTCCTATATCCTCACAAAAAGTTATTCTTTCCCTGCTACATCTTCTTGCAAATGTTTTGTCCTTAAAACTTTTAATTATACTCTCTACCCTAACTTCTTCTAATTTTTTAGAAGGCATCACAAGAGCGGTTGCAATTATTAAACCTGAAACAGAGTCAGCAGCAATTAGCGCCTTTTCTATGTTTTTTTCTGGTTTTGTTCCGTTGTTTTCAAAGTTGTGTGCCTTTATCACTTTTATCAAATCTTCCCTAACCCTTTCTCTCAAAATTTCTTCAGCCAAAATCCCGTGTTTTTCTGGGCTATTTTCCGTTTTTTCAAAATCTATGTCGTGAAGAAGACCTACAATACCCCATTCTTCAATATTTTCGCCCAAAAAAGAGGCAACCCCCCTCATTATAGCCTCTACTGCAATGGAATGTTTTATCAAATATTCTTTTTTAATATTTTGGTTCAAAAGTTCAAGTGCCTCTTCCCTTTTCATAATCTATCACTAAAATTCTATGTTAGACCCAGAAATTATACAAACTATTTTCCCTTCCAAATCTTTTTTCAATTTTAGTGCTCCACAAATACTTGCCACACCAGCAAGTTCTGCGATTATACCCTCTTTCCTTGCTAACAGCTCTCTTGTTTTTAAAAGTTCTTTATCTGTAACTACTTCTGCAATACCATTAGATTTATTTATCGCTTCCAATGCCTTTATACCATCTAACGGGTTGGGGCAGTCTATTGCAGAGGCAATTGTTCTTGATTTTTTTATTGGAGAAATATTATCCTCCCCCCTTTTCCAAGCATTTACTATAGGAGAACATCCAGAGGCCTGAATTCCAACCATTGCAGGCAAATTATCTATTAGGCCAACTTCCTTCATATCAAGAAATGCGTCCCATACGGAATAAATTAGTGTTCCGTTTCCCATTGGGCAAACCACATAATCTGGAGAAGAGAATTCAAATTGGTCTGCTATTTCAAAACCGACTGATTTCTGGCCCTCTCCTCTAAATGGATAATCTCCAACTATATGTGCTCCAGTTTTTTTTGAGAATTTTTCGCATGCTTCTAATGCTTTTGTATAATCGCCATTTACTCTGAAAACCCTAGCACCAAGCATATTAATTTTTTTGATTTTTTGTGTAGAAACTTTTCTTGGCAAAAAAACATTAGCTTTCATTCCGGCCCTAGAAGAGTATGCTGCAATAGAAATACCCATGTTTCCTGTAGAGGCACAACAAACATCTTTGGCTTTAATCTCTACTGCTCTTGTTATTTCTACACTACTTCCCCTGTCTTTAAAACTACCGGTTGGGTTTGTTGTTTCAATTTTAAGAAACAGATTTTCAAAACCAAATTTTTCTGACCGCAATAGCTGGGTCCCACCCTCCCCAAGTGTAACTGCTTTTTTTGAATCTACCGGATAAAACATCCAATACTTCCAATGTGTTGGTCTTTCTTTTATAAAACTCTCTTTAGATATGATTTTTTTTATTTCATCATAATCAAAAACTATATCTAAGCTTCCATAGCAAATTCTGCATCTATTAACTATCTCATTTAATTCATATTCCAAACCACATTCTTTGCAAACAATTTTTTTAGCTGTTATCAAACAATTCAACCTATTTCCATGCTTCTTCTCATCCAGAATGCTTCTTCCTTCCCAATCTTCTTTTCTTCTATTTTTTTCTCTTCCTTCCCTTCTTCTTTTATCTCAATTCTAATGCTTTTAATTTTTTCTGCTATTCTCTTAAGTTCATCCTCAGTAATTTTAATTGGAGTAGACTCGATTAAAGGAACGTTTTCTTCATATACAGGATATATTCTGAAATGAAAGTGTGGTATTTCCTCTGAAGTTATTACTGAAATACTTATTGATTTTGGTTCTAGTGCCTGTTTTATCATTTCACTTACTATAAGTACAGACGAAAAGACTTTTTTTGATAACTCAAAGTTCTCGTCAAAAATTTTGTAATGGGTTTTTGGAATGACTATTGCCATTCCCCTTGAGCGAGGAAAAAGATCTAGAAATGCCGTTGAATTTTCGTCCTCATATATTATAAATGCGGGAATTTGTTTATTTGCTATTTTACAAAACACACAATCTTTTTGCTCCATACTGTTAATTTTAAATGGATAGAATTTAAGTTTATTTAATTGAATTTGCAGGTGATGGGAATGGTAAAGGAAGGAAATCCACGCAGAGGCTCTCTTCAGTTCTATCCAAGGAAGAGGGCAAAAAGAATTTATCCAGCCATAAAAACATATCCAAAAAGTGAAAAGGCAAGGATATTGGGTTTTGCTGGTTATAAGGCTGGAATGCTTCATGCAATAATAATTGATAATAAAAAGAATTCTCCTACATTTGGACAAGAAATATCTGTACCAATAACTGTTTTGGATTGTCCTCCTCTTAAAGTTTTGGGTATTAGGGTTTATGAATCTACAACAAAAGGATTTAGAGCACTAAGCGAAGCATGGACAAAAGAACTACCGAAAGATTTGAGCAGAAAATTAAAAATTAACCCAAAAGAATATAATCTGGAGAACATTGAAAAAATGATCGAAAAAATTTCTAAGGTTAGGATCATAGTAGCAACTCAGCCAAAATTGTCTGGAATTGGAAAGAAAAAACCAGAGGTTTTTGAAATAGAAGTTGGTGGAACAAATATCAAGGAAAAAATAGATTTTGCTAAATCATTGCTTGGAAAAGAGATTAGAATAGAAGATTTTGTAAAAGATGGAGAACTTGTTGATGTCATCTCGATAACAAAGGGGAAAGGGTATGCTGGACCTGTTAAAAGGTTTGGAATAAAAATTCAGAATAGGAAGGCACATAAGAAAAGAAGACATGTTGGCACGCTCGGCCCAGAAACACCTTCTAGGGTAAGATGGACCGTACCTATGGCAGGCCAGATGGGATTTATGAGAAGAACTGAGATAAACAAAAGGGTATTGAAAGTTGGGAAAGGAGAAGAAATAACACCAAAGGGTGGATTTAAAAGATATGGAAAAGTGAAAACAAGCTATTTGATAGTTGAAGGTTCTGTACCAGGAGAAAAAAAGAGGCTTGTCTTTATTAGAGCTCCAATAAGACCAGGAAAGATTAAATTTTTACCTACCGAGATTAAAAAAATTGTTAGTTAGAAATATCTTAAATTTTTATTTATAAAACTTTAAGATATGGTAATATGAAGGTTAGTGTTCTTGGTTTAGACGGAAAGGCAACAGAGGAAATTGAGTTGCCAAGTTTATTTAAAACACAGATTAGAGAAGATCTAATTCTCAGAGCGTTTCTTGCAACCCAAAGCAAAAAAAGACAACCTTATGGAGTAGATGTTTTAGCAGGAAAAAGAACATCAGCGCACTATCATGGCATGAGAAGGGAGAGATTTACAATGATGGGAAGAGATATTGCAAGGATGCCACGCATACATGGAAAAGGTGTTTCTCCAGCTTTAGCATGGAGGGCAAGATTCGTGCCTCAAGCTGTTAAAGGAAGGGCCGCACATCCGCCAAAAAAAGAAAAGATATGGGAACAGAAAATAAACAAAAAGGAAAGAAGAAAAGCAATTCAGTCAGCAATAGCAGCGACAGCATCCATAGATTATGTTAAAAAAAAACACAGGCTTGGAAAAGATATGAAACTGCCTATAGTTGTAGAGGATAAAATTCAAGAAATATCTAAAACAAAAAATCTTGTTGAATTTTTGAAAAACATTGGGCTTGAGGAAGAAATAAAAAGGGTTGAGAAGAGGAAACTAAGGGCGGGAAAAGGAAAGAGACGGGGAAGAAAATATAAAGAAGGGGTTGGACCACTAATAGTAGTAGCAGAAGATGAGGGGATAAGTAAGGCTGCAAAAAATTTAATTGGAGTAAATGTATGCAGAGTTGAAAATTTGAGCGTAGAACATCTTGCACCTGGAGGTGTCCCTGGGAGAATTTCAATATGGTCAAAAAGTGCAATAAATAAGCTTGAAAACTTTTTAAATTCTAAAAATATTTAATTAATTCAAATTGATTAAATGATTGAATTTGAAAAATTTTCGAAATTTAGGACGAAGGAAGATTATACAACAAGAATAAATGTTTTTAATAAAAAAACTGAAAGTTTGAAAAAAACTTCTGAAGTCCTGAAGGAAATTTGCATTTTATTGAATAAAGAATAAATTTATTATTTCATTTAATTTTGATTATGGATCCATATAGTGTTTTGAAATATCCGCATTTGACAGAAAAATCTGTTGCACTGCTTGAAAAGGAGAATAAAATAGTTTTTATAGTAGACAGGAAAGCAAACAAAAAAGAAATAAAGGAAGCCTTTGAAAAAATTTTTGAAGTTAAGGTAAAAGAAGTTAATACTTTAATAACTTCTACAGGAGAGAAGAAGGCATTCATAAAACTTGACCCGAAGTTCAAAGCAACAGAAGTAGCAACAAGACTTGGAATTGTTTAGTTTATTAGCTTAGAAAAAAATTTAAATATTAAATTGGGTTTAAGTGAATAGCATGGGAAAAAGAATTATTGTAAGAGCAAGAGGCAGGGGTGGTCCAAGATATAGGGCACCAAGCCATAGATATTTGGGTAGAGTTGAATATTTGCCTGTGGGGATAAGCGGAAAAGTAAAAGATATAGTTCATGATCCTGGAAGAACGGCGCCTGTAGCTATAATTAAACTTGAAAACGGAAGGGAGGTTTTACATATTGCCCCAGAAGGACTAAAAGCTGGTGATATAGTATCTTATGATGGGGATGTTTCTGTTGGAAATGTTTTGCCCTTGGAAAAAATTCCTGAAGGAACAAAGATATGCTGCATTGAAACCTATCCTGGTTCAGGACCAAAAATTTGTAGAAGTTCTGGGAGTTTTGGGATAGTTTCTGGAAGGGTTGGAAACAACATAACAGTAACATTAAGTTCCGGAAAAACAAAAATTTTAAACCCAAAATGCAGGGCCATGATAGGTATTCCGGCCGGAGGTGGAAGAACAGAAAAACCATTTGTAAAAGCAGGTAAGAGATTCTATGCGCTATCTGCAAGAGGAAAGTTATATCCAAGGGTAAAGGGTGTTGTAATGGCTCCTGTGGATCATCCGTATGGTGGAAGAAGCAAAAGGCCAAAACCATCAAAAACTGTTAGTAGGTTTGCACCACCAGGAGCCAAGGTTGGTTCTATCTCTGCTAGGAGAACAGGAAAAAGAAGGGGAGGATAATGGTAAAAGAGTTTTTTTTCAGAGGATATTCGCTGGAAGAATTGAAAAAAATGAGCATAGAGCATTTTTCTAAACTATTACCTGCAAAATATAGAAGGAGTTTAAAGCGCGGTCTTACTGAACAACAGAAAAAACTTTTGGAAAACATAAGAAAAAACCCGGAAAAATTCCACAAAACACATGTAAGAGACATGATAATTTTACCCGAGATGGTTGGAGCAAAAATAGGGGTTTATTTGGGAGGAAAGAAGGGAGAAACTTCAAGATGGTTTCCTCTAACTATAACACCGGAGATGATAGGTCGTAGGTTGGGTGAATTTGTCCCGACAACAAAAAAAGTTAAACACAGTGCCCCGGGGATTGGAGCAACAAGAGGGTCTAAGTTCTTTGCAACTAAGTAATTTTAAATTTTTCTATATTGAAAATTTTAAAAAGAAATTAAGTGATGTTGGAATGAAAAAAAGCATTTCGAAAATAAGGGACGCAAGAGTTTCACTTAAGAAATGTATTGTGATATGCAAAGAATTAAAAGGCAAAAAAATCAGTAAAGCAAAAGATTTTTTGGAAAAATTGATTAAAAAAGAAATAAGCTTAAACGGAAAATACTATACAAACCCAGCTAAAAAAATACTTGAGCTTTTAAAGAACGCTGAAGCCGATGCAAAGTTTAAGGGATTGGAATTAGAAAGAACTTTTATTAAAAATATAAAGGCCGATAAAGGGTTTACGTTCATAAGACCAAGATCAAGGTTTAGGTTAAGGGGGAGAAGAATAAAGGCAACCCATTTAACTGTTGAGTTAGAGGAAAGATAATGATAGAGAAAATATTTGTAAGGGAGGAAATAAGAAAATGTGAGGTAGAGGAATTTCTTGCTAAAAAATTTGAAAAAGCAGGATATAGTCATACTGAAATAACACGTACTCCGCTTGGGATGAGAATAATAGTTTATGCTTATAAGCCTGGTCTTGTTGTTGGAAAATCTGGAAAACGGGTAAAAGAGATAACTGAAGAAATAAGAGAAAGGTTTGGGTTTGAAAACCCAATGCTTGACGTAAGGGAAGTAGAAGAACCTTTTCTTGATGCTAACATTGTTGCAAAAAGAGTTGCAAGGGCATTAGAAAGAGGGATAAATTTTAAAAAGGTTGCAAACTACTATGTTGAAAAAGTAATGGAGGCAGGAGCAATAGGAGTGCAAATAAAAATTGGTGGAAAGCTTATGGGGGCAGAAAGGTCAAGGTTTCAAAAATTTCAGAAAGGTTTTATAGCACACTCTGGAGATTATGCAGACGTTTTTGTAGAAAAGGGATATGCACAGGCGTCAATAAAACCCGGAATCATTGGAGTTAAAGTTAAAATAATGAAAAGGGCCCCAAAAGAGCTTGTACTGGAGAAAATTAAGGAGGAAGAAAATATTTAAATATAAAATGAAAATTTAAAAAAGGAGAAGAAATGTATATCTTCCTGAAAAATGTTGCTTCTTGTGAGGATTTAAATGGCCATAATTAGAATGAAAGAGATAAGAGAGATGAAGGAAGAAGAATTAAATAAAAGGCTTTCTGAATTAAGGTTAGAACTTATGAAAGAAATGGGAAATGTAAAGATGGGTAGACCAATTAAAAATCCTGGAAAGATTAGGGAGTTGAAGAGAGCCATTGCTAGAATTTTAACTTTAAAGAGGGAAAGAAGTAAAAATGCAAGAAATATGTAAGGTTTGTGGATATCCGATTGAATTTTGTGTATGTAGAACAATAGAGAGGGAAGCACAAAAAATAAAAATTTCTGTAGAAGCAAGGAAGTTTGGAAAAAACATAACGGTTGTTGAGGGAATAACAGAAAATGCAAAGGAAATTGTGTCACAATTAAAACAGATGCTTGCTTGCGGTGGAACTTATAAAAATAACAAAATAGAACTGCAGGGGGACCATAGAAATAAGATTAAAGAAATATTGATGAAACTGGGATATGGAGAGAATCAAATAGAGGTAATTTAACCATAAAAAAATTATTAGTATGATAACCCCAAAAAATTTGGTTAGGCATGAGCTTTGTGGACTTGAAGTTAGAATTAAAAAAAGTACAGACCCCACGCAAAAAGGATTGAAAGGGAGGGTAATAGACGAAACTTACAACACATTTAAAATTGAAACTAAAAAAGGAGAAAAGATAGTAGCAAAGAAAAACTGTGTCTTCGTTTTTATTCTTCCTAGTAAAGTTAGGGTTGAAGTTGAAGGAAAATTGTTAGTAGGAAGGCCAGAAGATAGAATAAAGAAGAAATTTCCTAGATGGTAACTAAATGACTTCATGAATTGATCTTTTATTTATAGTGAAAAAGATTTATTTTCAAATCACTCTATAAACTCCATCACAGTTTTTTCTACGACATTGAAATATCTAAGCCCTACGGATATGATTTAGTTGTTACTTCCATCATTGATTGTGGAACTATTGACCAAGAAATCAACCCCAAAAATATCTTCTCACAAAAATTTTAAAAATTCTGAAATTTAAAAAGTTTCTTATACATATTTAAAAAATGAGAAAATGGAGAAGAGAAAAATAAGAGATATTGGTATAGAAGCAAACCCACCAGAAAGAACATGCTCAAACCCAAAATGCTGTTGGCATGGTTCAGTTAAAATTAGGGGTAAAATTATAGAAGGTGTTGTTGTTTCTTCTAAAGCGCAAAAAACAGCAATAGTTGAAAGGGAATACTTTCACTTTATTCCAAAGTACGAAAGATATGAAAGAAGGAGGTCGAGGATACCCGCTTATAATCCTGAATGTATTTCTGCCAAAGAGGGGGATAGAGTTAGGATTGGTGAATGCAGACCTTTATCAAAAACTAAGAAATTTATAATAATAGAAGTTTTAAGAAAGTGAAAAAAATGAAAGCTGTAAAAGCTAGGATAAAGCGTTCTATTCCTGTTGGAAGTCGTATAATTTGTGCAGATAATACCGGAGCAAAGGTATTACAAATAATTTCTGTGTTTGGATATAGGGGGGTAAGAAGAAGGTACCCTTCTGCTGGCGTTGGGGATGTTGTTAAGTGTAGTGTCAAGGAGGGTGTCGTGAAGATGAGGAAGCAGATTGTAAATGCAGTAATAATAAGACAAAAGGCAGAGTATAGAAGAGCAAATGGAATTAGAATCAAATTTGAAGACAATGCTGGGGTAATAGTAGATGAAAATAATACACCACGTGGTACCCTGATTCGTGGTCCTGTAGCGAGAGAAGTCGTTGAGAGGTTCCCTACCATAGGAAAAATCGCTAGTGTGGTGGTTTAAATGAAGAGACCAAAATCAAAAAAAGCGAGAAAACAAAGAAAGTTTTTATTTAATGCCCCATTGCATGTTAGAAGGAAAATTTTGTCGGCCCATCTTTCTAAGGAGCTAAAAGAAAAATACAAAAGAAGAGCATTTCCGATAAGAAGGGGGGATGAAGTAGAGGTTATGAGTGGGGAATTCAAAAAAAGGAAAGGAAAAGTGATAAGGGTTGATTTGAAAAAATACCATGTTTATATTGAAGGAATAACAAGAAAAAGAACAGACGGAAGTGAAAGGCTCGTTCCATTTCATCCATCAAAACTGAAAATCACAAGTTTAAACTTAGAAGACAAGAAAAGGATGAAAATACTTGAGAGAAAGGGCATAAAATTTTAACTTTTTAATTAACCCTTTTTAAATATTGAAAAATAATTTACAATAAAAAGTTGATGGTATGAAAAAAATGAAGAGGTTGGCTACACCAAAATTTTGGAAAATTCCAAAAAAGGTTGGTAAATGGGTAGTTTCTCCCATTCCTGGCCCGCATAAAAAAGCTGAATGCATGCCTTTGCTATTGATTGTTAGAGATTTATTAAAACTGTGTGAAACAGGAACTGAGACAAAAAAGATGATAAAGGCTGGCGAGGTTCTGGTCGACGGCAGAAAAAGAAAAGAACATTCTTTCCCCGTTGGATTGATGGATGTTATTTCCATTCCAAGAATAAGAAAAAACTATAGAGTTATACCTAGCAAGAAAGGCTTAGAAATTGTTGAAATAAGCGAAGAAGAGGCAAACAAAAAAATATGTAAGATAAAGAATAAGACCATTCTAAAGGGAGGTAAAATACAGCTAAACTTACATGACGGAAGAAACTTAATCGTGGATAAAGATTTTTATAAAACCGGAGATTCTCTATTAATAGAACTTCCGAGCCAAAAAATTTTAGACCATATAAAGCTTGATAAAGGAAATTTATGCTTGATAATAAGTGGAAAAAACTCTGGAAAAATAGGAAAAATAGAAGAGGTTGTGAAAAGAAAGAGTATGAAAGAAACAACAAAAGTTATTTGTAATGTTGATGAAGAAAAAATTGAGGTAACAAAAGATTTCTTAATACCAATAGGAAAGGACAGTCCGTACCTGAGGTGGTAGAAATAGAAAATGTGATGAAAAGAATAAGGATTGAGAAGGTTGTACTAAACATTGGTTGTGGTGGAGATCCGAACAAGATTGAAAGGGCAACAAAACTTTTGGAGTATTTGACCGGAAGAAAGGTATTCATAACAAAATCCAAGAGAAGAAGCACGTTTGGGATTGCAAGGGGAAAGCCTGTAGGAGTAATGGTCACTTTAAGAAAGGGAGAGGCCTTTAATTTTTTGAAGAATGCTTTAAAGGCAGTTGACAACAAGCTAAATAAATCACAATTTAACGACGGTAATTTTAGCTTTGGTATAAAAGAATACATAAACATTCCAAACATTAAGTATAGGCATGATATAGGAATGCTTGGGTTGGATGTATGCGTATCTCTTGAAAGGCCTGGGTTTAGAGTAGAAAGAAGGAAGATAGAAAGAAGGAAGATAGAAAGAAGACATAGAATTAGCAAAGAAGAGACAATTAACTGGGTAAAAAACGAGTTTGGAGTTGAAGTTGTTTGAGGTGGTAGCTTGGCTGTAAGGAAGCTTGGAAAAGGAAGGATTGTTTGTAGAAGATGTGGAAGAACTGGTGGGGTAATTAGAAAGTATGGGCTATATTTCTGCCGGCAATGTATGAGAGAGATAGCTAGAAAGATGGGTTTTAAGAAATATTCTTAAAACAAAAATTATAAAATTTATTTTATGTTTGAGATTATTTCTATAATTACAGCCTTTGTGGGTTCTGGTATAGCATCTATATTTGATTTGAAAACCACTGAAATACCAGACAAAATTCCTTATGCAATGATTTTAATCGCCCTAATATTACACGGAATTCAATCAATAATTCAATGGAACTATAAACCATTTTTAAATAGTCTTATTTCTGGCATTTCATTGCTTGCTTTCGGGTTTGTTATGTATCGTTTTGGGCAGTGGGGAGGAGGTGACGCAAAAATTTTATCGGCAATTGGCTTCTTGATTCCAGAACCCCCCAGTGGGTTTTCTTCACTTCTTCTTCCATTTCCTGCAAGCTATCTAATAAACGTGTTTTTGGTGGGGTCAATTTACATGCTATTCTATGCATTTGTGTTTTCTCTAATAAACAGAAGAATATTTTATAAATTTGTTGAAGACATAAAGGCGAGTAGGGAAGTGCTATCAATCGGATCTTTTGCTCTTCTTTTTTCCTTCCTTTTCATAAACTTTTTACTGTCGACATTTTTTAACTTGAGCTTTGATTTTATATTTTTTTTGAAGAGTTCTTTTTTGCTATTATTTCTGACTTTATTCCTTTTTACAATATGGAGATTTACAAAGGCTGTAGAAGATTTTGGTTTTAA
Source organism: Candidatus Aenigmatarchaeota archaeon (assembly GCA_039091335.1). GTDB lineage: Archaea > Aenigmatarchaeota > Aenigmatarchaeia > CG10238-14 > SCSR01 > JAWCME01. The sequence goes on from JAWCME010000001.1 coordinate 25,027, forward strand.
AAAAAGGATACATGTATCAAAGCTTAAGGTTGGGGATGTGTTACTGAAATCTAAACTTTGGGAAGGAATAACAGAAAAGGAATTGAAAAAAATTAGAAGATCTGGAAAAAAATTCATTTATATAAAGGAAGGTGTTCGATTTGCACCCTCTTTTCCATTAGCATTGTTTTTCACTCTTTTTTTTGGTGACGTCCTGCTTGTTTTTATGAAAATTTTAATGTAAAAAAACAAATAATTAATTATGCTAAATGGTTTTTTCAATTGGATACTGAATCTTTTTGGTATAAGAAGGGAGATAAGACTTGGAATCTATGGTGCTACAAATGTCGGAAAAACAACCTTAGCAAATAGGATTTCTATGGATTGGACCGGAGAGCCTGTTGGAAAAACATCTGTAATCCCCCATGAAACAAGATTTGTCCAAAAAAAGGAAAAAATAGAAATAAAGGTTGATGGAAAGAAGATGATGATAAACCTCCTTGATATGCCTGGAATTGCAACAAAGGTTGACTATAGAACCTTTTTAAAATATGGTATATCTAAAAGAGCAGCAAAGATTAGAGCAAAAGAGGCTACTGATGGTATAATAGAAGCAATAAAATGGCTTGGAAATGTTGATACAGTGTTGGCTGTAATGGACGCCACGCAAGACCCATTAACTCAAGTTAACATAACATTGTTAGGAAATTTGGAAGCAAGAAAAATACCTGTTATAATTGTTGCAAACAAAATAGATAAAAAGAACGCAAAACCCCAGGCAATTAGAGAGGCATTTCCTCAATATCCTGTTGTTGAAATTTCTGCATTAAAGGGAATTAACATGAATGATTTGTATCATACAATAGCAAAATATTCTAGGAGGAGAAGATGAAATTAAAGAAATTAAGATTGGATTTTGTTTCTTCCTCGGTACTTGAAGGAAAAACAAAGGAGAAGAGGATAAACTTCATCTTAAACAAAGTCAAAGACGGCTCTGTGCTTGTAACAGATGCCGTTCTACACCCAGAAGAGGAAATGGACCTTATAAAAGAAACTATGAGACGTGTTGACGACGGTTTTCCTGGTATAGAAGTATGTAGTCTGAAGAAGGAGAGAAGAGGAATTCAGTTTTTGATTGAAAACATTAATGAACAAAGGTATAAACTAATAAGATTTATAGAAAATTTAACTGGAAAGAAAAATTGGAAGCCAAACCTTAAAACAGGAATAACATTGATAGGTCCTGCAAAAATAATAAAGAGAATAAAGAAAAATCCGGATTCGTTTTCTGTTTTGGCAGAGGTATAATTATGCATAAATGTGTAAGATGTGGAAGCATTTATCAAGATAACGATGCTTCTATTTTAAACGGTTGTAACTGTGGCTCAATTTTCTTTCTTTACATAAAGACAGAAGGAGAAGAAATGGCGGTTGAGCAGTTGAAAAGGGAGTTGGAAGAAAGGAATACTACACTAGAAAACGAGATAAACAAAAAAATTGAGGAAAAAATATCCCAGAGAAAAATAGAAAGAGATAAAATTGTTAAGAAAAGAAGTAAGTTTAGAAGAAGTGTGTTTGGTATAGAGACTGTTAGGATAAAAAAAGACGGTGTTTATGAAATAAACATAGATGCTTTGATGAAGAAAATGCCACTTATTGTACTTGAAAAAGGAAGAGTTTACTTAATTCATCTTCCCTCTGTTTTTGAGGCTGAGGAGCGAGAATCATAAAATTCCTAGTTCTTTATCTTTTTTTACTATTTCTTTAATTTCTGGCCTCATCTCCAAAAGTGATTCAAAAAGTTCATTTTTATACTCCTTGCTTATTATTCCCTCCTCTTCTATTGTTTTCAGAAAAATGAAAGTATCAATGTTTACATTAATTCTTCTATCCTTTACAATGCATTTCTCTGAAAAAATTTTAAACCTTCTTCTACATGCTTCTGCAAGCGTACTTGCATTTATGTTATAAATTTCAGCAACAACTATTTGCTCCGGAAATACTATGTTCTGCTTTCTAGCAACCTCTTCCTTCATTTTTTTAATCATTTCCTCTATTGAACTAAAAACACACTCTTTTCTTCCACAAGGAAAATCATTCATTTAAATCCTCAGCAAACTATTGAAATAAAAATCCGCTCGGAATTTTTTTAATTGCTTTTTTAAATTCTTTAGGCCATTTTTCAAATTCTAAACCCTTTTGTGCCAGAAAAACAGCCATCCATCTTTCCAAACCAACTCCAGAACACCCTGTCCAAACTTCATTCCCTTTATCTGTTTTAAAATTCCACGCATCACTAAATTTTGTACCTGCTACGGTAACGTTTTGAAACTCAAGCCACTCGCTTTTTTCTCTTGTTCCTCTCCATGGAAGCCATCCCTCAAAATCTATTGTGCCTTTTTCCTTTTCTATTTCCCCAACCTCACCGGCCTGAACCATATACCATGGGGTTATCCATACCATCCTCCATTCTATTTCCAAAATTTTGTTGAATATTTGTTTAAACTTCTCTATGATTTGTTCCTTGATTTCTATTGCCTGCTCTTTTTTGCCCATCCATATAATTTCTATTCTATGGAACTCGCAGTCTCTCTCTATTCCATGCAACCCCCCACCTTCCCATCTGTATGATACTCCGGAATTGTCCCAAACCTTTATAGGTAGTCCCTTTTCTGGTATGGCCTTCTTTTCAAAATACCAATAGAATGGTGGGCATTGAGAAAAACAAATTCCAAGGGTTGGAAATGTAATTTTTTCCCTTAACATTTCATAAGGTATTTTGTTGGTAACTTTAACATAATCTGAAAAATCTTCCCAGTACTGTGGATCCATTTTTTCTGGTCTACTGACATAGAACATTGAGTTTGAAGATCCAGGAATGTGTCCTGTTCTTAACCAAACCTCTAATGGAGTTGTTTTAGGAAGTATTACCTCTTCAAAACCAAGTGGTTTAATTACTTCTCTTTTTACAATTTGTTCCATGACCCTCATTATTTTTGTTGTTATTGGGGTATGAAGCCAAACACCAGTACTAAATCTTTTTATCCACCCAAGCCTTTCCATTTCTTCTGACGGATCCTTATCCCAAACTGGCTTTCTTTTTGGGCTTTGCCATATAAGTTCCCAGTGTTCTGATTTACCACCATAAAACTGAAGGTTTATCTTCTCTTCAACTCTACTCAAAATTCTCTCCACATATCTGTCCTCTATTGCTGTTGAATCAAGATTTTGAAGTCTAATTATCAATTCTTCTCCTTTCTTGAGAGAGTCTTTAAACCATGGAACCATTACTCTTATATCCTTTTTTGGCATTCTTGCTGGAACATAGGAAATTTCATATTCTTTAATAATCATATTCCTTATTCCAACCTGCTTTTCTCCAAGCCTCTCTGCGAGGAAATTTCTAAGTCTTAACATTGCATCATGTGGCCTGAGATATCTTGTTCCTTCTATTGTTAAAAAAAGTTTTGTTCCCTCTATAGACCAGTGTACTATCCTTGAACCTTCTTGGTCCTTTGGCACGCCTTTCCTGAAAAGTTCTGTGTTTATTTCTTTTGCAATTATGTTTGGGAGTTGTGATTCTAAGAAATCTATTGGCCTAGAAAATTCAAATACCCCTATTAGTTTAAAGTTCATTCTCTCACATTTTTATTGTTAATTGAAGAATTTAATTCTTTTTTTTTAAATATTTTCTATGGAAACAAAATTGAAAAGGGAGCTAGAATTTTTAGAAGTAACTCTATGCGGTATTGGAATAATTCTTGGCGCAGGAATTTATGTATTAATTGGAAAGGTTATTGGTGTTGCTGGAAATGCAGCGTGGCTCTCTTTCTTTATTTCTGCTTTAATGGCCTCGCTCACTGGATTGAGTTATGCTGAACTCTCCTCAATGTTTCCAAAGGCTGGAGCAGAATATGTATATACAAAAAAGGCTTTTGGTCAAACCCTTGCATTTCTGATAGGATGGTTAATTTTATTGAGCGGAATAGTTGGCGGTGCAACTGTAGCAATGGGTTTTTCAGAATATTTTACGAGTATAATAAAATTACCAAAAATTTTGCTTTCCATTCTTGTCGTTTATTTTCTGTCTTTTATAATTTTTTCTGGAATAAAAGAAAGCGCAAAATTTATGGTGCTTTCAACGATTTTAGAGGTTTTTGGGTTACTATTAATAATCTTTATTGGCCTACCTTTTTTTGGGTCAGTAAACTATTTTGAGTTTAACCCAGAATTTGGAATAAGCGGTATATTCTCAGGAGCAGCCCTTATATTTTTTGCATACCTTGGTTTTGAGGAAATAGTAAAACTTTCAGAGGAGACAAAAAGGGCAGAAACAATCATACCAAAGGCGTTGCTCTTCTCAATAGCAATAACAACACTGATTTATATATTGGTTGCAATTTCTGTTGTTAGCATACCCGGAATAAAATGGGATGAATTAAATAAAGCCGAAGCACCTTTAAGTCTTGCTGCTTCAAAAATATTCGGAAAAAACGGGTTTTTGGTTGTTTGGTTTATTTCGCTTTTTTCAACGGCAAATACTTGTCTTTTCATACTTTTAGCTGCTTCACGCATTATGTATGGAATGGCAACTGAAAATACTCTACCAAAAATTTTTTCAAAGGTTCACAAAAAGAGAAAAACTCCTTATTTAGCAATACTATTTGTTGCTGTTTTATCTTCTCTCTTTACTTTGAGCGAAAATATAAAGCTTGTTGCAGGCATGACAAACTTAAGTGTATTCTTAAGTTTTTTTGTGATAAACTCTTCGCTCATCTGGCTAAGAATAAAAAGACCTGAGATAAAAAGAAAATTTAAAATTCCGTTCAACATAGGAAGAATACCTGTTTTAACTGTTTTTTCTCTTCTGTTTTGTTCGTTCATGATATTTCAGTTAGAATTCAGCACAATTCTTTTAACGCTAGCTGTAGCATTTCCTGGTCTTTTTTACAGTTTTTTGAGGAAAAAATTCAAATGAACTACCTTGTTATTTGTTGTGCTCGAACGAACTCCAAAAGCTCTTTTGCTTCTCTGTTTTTTTCAAAATATCTTCTCACAGGATCAAGTATTTTTATTATCTCTTCTGCAACAGTGTTTTTTAAATCCAGTGGGTGTAGCTCACCGGCCCTAAAAGATTTCTCCAGTTCTTCATAGGAGTGAAATTCTATTGTTCCTATTCTTCTTTCAATCTCAATTGTTTTTTTCTTTCTAAATATTATATATTTACAAATCTCAAGAATTGGGTTGTTTTTTATTTCTTTTTCAGGGCAAAATGCTCCAAGGATTTTTTTTCTGATTTCTTCTGGAGTATCATGGATGAAAATACATGTTTTTGGTATGGATTTAGCCATTTTACTAGATATCTGTATATCCAAACTTATGTTTTCTTCAAATTTTCCCATTCTTGTTGGTCCCTGCAACCCGATTAGAAGATGATGATGAACGCATACTGGACTCCACCACCCAAGCTTCGGTCCAAGCTCATGAGAAAGTATTGTTGCCTTTCTTTGGTCCATCCCAAGTTGACAAATGTCAACTTCTAAATAGAATGGGTCTGCTGCTTGCATTGCTGGATAGAAAAGTTGGGCAGTATATTGCATTTCTGCCTCCCTTCTTCCCATTATTGTGGAGCATCTTATCATTCTTTCTATTGTTGTTGCTTTAGCTATAGAGATAACCTTTTTCCAATATTCTGGATCTTTTACAACATCGCTCGTCCAAACAATCTCGGCTTTTTTTAAGTCCGCTCCACACGCCTTCCAAGCTTCTATAAGATATTTTCCTGTATTTTTTATCTTTTCCAAGTCCCCTCCCATCTTGTTGTTTATCCAGGCGAACCAGTCTGCAACAAGAAACTTGAATCTTATTCCTGCATCTAGCAAGTCTTGAAGCTTAATGGCTCTAAGTAATCCTGAACCCAAATGAGCAATTGTGGCTGATTTAATTCAGTTTCCACTTGGCTCAAAACCATCATATGCAACTGGGCATGGATTTGTTTGCAAAAGTTCTCTTAGACCTTCTTCTGTAATTATTTCTTCTGTAGGTGGAAGTTTTATTAAATCTATTTTAGTTTCTATATCCATTTCTCTCCTCTTTATGTTGTTAACAAATTAAGAATTTAAACCTGTTGTTTTGCTTAATTCAAATGTTTCAATATCTATTATTTTTATTTAAATTTCTCATTTTTGAATTATTATAAGTGTTAAAATGATTAAACTAAATTTTCTTGGAGCAATTAGCAGTGTTGGTGCATCTGGCATATTAGTAGAGACAGAAGAAGAAAAAATTTTACTTGACTATGGAACTAAAATTCAAGAAATTCCTCCAAAGTTTCCTTTAGCCATAGAAAAAAAACCAGACGCTATTTTTATTTCTCATTCCCATCTTGACCATGTTGGTGGGGTTCCGGTTTTTTTTACAAAAAACAATTCTTGCCCCATATACGCAACATCTATTAGCAAGCCAATTACTGAATTGCTTTTACTAGATTCGATAAAAGTTAGTAGAGAGGAAGGGATTGAGCTACCTTTTGATAAAGAAAGTGTTGATGCTACAATAAAAAATTTTTTGCCAATTAAATACGGAGAAATCGTTAAAATGAAAAAAACAAGGCTTGTGTTATTTGATGCTGGGCACATACCAGGAAGTGCTTTAATTTTCCTTGATTTTGGGAACAAAACCTTGCTTTATACTGGTGACTATAATACAAATGAAACGCGATTACTTAATGGGGCGAATCTAAACCTACCCAAAATTGATTTTTTGATAACAGAATCTACTTACAGCGATAGAAACCATCCAAAAAGGAAGACACAAGAAAAGGAACTTGTTAAAATAATAAGTGAAACTCTTTCTGTAGATGGAATTTGTATTATTGCGTGTTTTGCTGTAGCTAGAGCACAAGAAATACTTTTGGTTTTAGATAAATATGGTATAGATTATCCTCTTTATATCGACGGTATGGCAAAAAAGGCAACAACAATAATAAACCAATATTCTTCCTTTATCAAGGAACCCAACAGCCTAAACGACGCATTGGATAAAATAAAATATGTTGACAACAGAATGAGGAAAAAAATAGTAAGAGACCCGTGCGTAATAATTACCTCCAGTGGGATGTTATCTGGTGGTCCAATTTCATATTATATTGAAAGATTGCATGAAAAAATAAATTGCAGCTTGGTTTTAACAGGATACCAAGTGGAGGGTTCTCCAGGAAAAACTCTTCTAGAAACCGGAAAATATATCACAAAAAAATTGAATTTGGAAGTAAAAATGTTTGTTAAACGTCTTGATTTTAGTTCTCATGTTGGAAGGGATGAATTATTCAAATCAATAGAAAAAATGTCACCAGAAAAAATTTTTTGTGTTCATGGTGATCATACAGAAGAGTTTGCTTCTGAGCTTAGAGAAAGGGGATTTGATGCAATAGCCCCTTTGGCGAATAACAGAGTTTTTACAATTTAATTATTTACTAAAAAATAGTAACATTTAAATAATTATCACTAATAAATAGTAACTATGGGTTTAGATGAACAGATAAAAACATGCTCTTATCACTATCAAAAATGGAAGGCTCTAGCACTCTCCTCAAAAAATTCAGAGGAAAGTAGAAAATGCTTAGAAAGGGCATTTTTTTGGATTGAGCTACAAACAGCATTCATAACCTTGTTTGCAATGGAAAAAATAGGAAAGGAAGACCCAAACATAAGGTCAAAAATAATATCTGCAAAAGCAAACCTATCAAAAAGACTTGTTGAATATGCTAGGGAAATTTTAAAAGATTTGTGAGCTAATTCTTATTTTCAAAAAATTAAATTATTATTTAATGGTAGAAAAGAAAAAAAAAGTTATTTTTCTTGTAATAGATGGTTTGGCCGATCTTCCAATAGACAAAAAAACTCCTTTGAGTGAGTCGGAAAAACCTAATATGAACTATTTTGCAAAGAATGGTGTTGTTGGAGAGCTTAGGCTTGTTCCAAAAAATATTGAAGTAGCAAGCCATATAGCAAACATTTCCCTTCTTGGGTATAACCCGAAAAAATATTATCTCAAAAGGGGTCCACTAGAGGCAATTGGAGCAAATATACCATATACACAAGGAAACCTTGCTTTGAGATGTAACTTTGCTACTGTTGATAAAGAGTTAATAGTAAAGGATAGGAGGGCCGGAAGAAGTACTTATGGTTTGGATGAGCTTGCAAGATACATAAACGAAAACGTTAAATTAGAAGTCCCGTTTGTTCTTATGAGAACTTATGGCCATAGGGCTGTTTTAGTTATAAAGATGGATTTAAGCGACAATATAACTGACAGCGATCCAGAAGTTAGCGGAGAAAGGGTAAGAAAAATAAGCGCATTTAGCAATGATGCATTGATTTCTGCAAAGATTGTGCAAGAGTTTTTAGACAAATCACATGAAATAATAGAGTATCATCCAATAAACGCAGAAAGGATCGCAAGAGGGATTCCTCCCGCAAATTATATTTTAACAAGGGACGCTGGAAATAGGGTTTGTCAACTTCCAAGTTTTTTAAAGAAGCATGGGATAAATAAGGCTGTTTGTATAGCTGAAAACGGTGTGATGAAGGCCACATGTATGCTAGCTGGATTTGATTCGATAACGATAAAGGAAACTGGATTTGAAGAAGGATTAAAACTTGTTTTTGATAACATAGAAACTTCTTTGCCCGAGTATGATTTTGTATATGCACATATCAAAGGTGTTGATGAATCAGCACATGACGGAAAGTTTGAAGAAAAAAAGGAAAGGATTGAAAGAATAGATGAGATGCTTGAAGATTTTAAAAATTTTAAGGGAATTCTTGTCATAACTTGCGATCACATAACATCTTGTGAAAAGAAAAGCCATACTCATGGTCCTGTGCCTGTCCTCGTTTTTGGAAAGGGCAAAGATAGAATAAAAACTTTTGACGAGTTTTCTGTTAAAAATGGGAAGCTTAGAAATATTACTGGGAAGGAACTAATGGAATACATCTTCAAATAGTTAAATCTAAATTAAACAGAAAAATAATTAATTAAAGAATGATTGTAAGAGATTTGAAAATTAGGGAGATATTCGCAACTAACTCCCAGAGAACAATCGAAATAGAAATAGAAACACCAAAAGGTACAGTCAGGAGTTCTGTACCGATAGGAACGAGTAGGGGTATTCATGAAGTCGTTTTTCTAAGTGTTGAGGATGTGATAAGAAAGTTTCTACTTATAAAAAAACATTTTATTTCAGATTTTATTGACCAAGAAGATGTTGATTCTACATTGAGGATAATAGACAAAACACCAAACTTTAAGGAAATAGGAGGAAATTTAGCTATAGCCATATCTTCTGCTTTTCTTAAAGCCTTTGCATTAGACGAGGGTAAAGATGTTTTTGAATTCCTGCTCAAAGGAGAGGTAAAGATACCAAAACCGATTTGCAATGTTGTTGGAGGATGGGCAGGAACAGGAGCTAGTGACATACAGGAATATTTGCTTTTACCGGTACATCAAACCTCATTCCTTGAGAATATTAAAAAGATTTCTGATTGTTACATAAAAATAGGAAAAGAATTGAAAGAAAAAGACAGAACATTTGTTTTTGCAAAAAATTTAGAATCTGCGTGGGTAACTTCTCTGTCCGTAGAAAAAACTCTTGATATAATCCACAAAATTGCAAACGAAAACCTATTAAGAATTGGGTTAGACGTTGCGGCGTCTCAGCTTTGGGACGGAAGTTTTTATGTTTATTCGGGTTCAGGAAAAAAATACAATAGAACTGAACAAATATCTTTTTTAGAGGATTTGGTGAATAGGTATAAAATACTCTATATAGAAGATCCATTTCATGAAGAAGATCTTATAGGCTTTAGCACACTTACACATAGACTTAGCCCAAGAATAGTTTGCGGGGATGATATATACGCTACAAACCTAAAAAGACTTAAAATTGGAATAGAACACAAAGCAACAAATGCAATAATAATTAAACCAAACCAGGTTGGAACAATAAGTGACGTGATTAATGTTGTGAAGGAAGCTAAGAAGAATAAAATACTAACCGTTGTCTCACATAGATCAGGGGAGACAGAGGACACTCTTATATGTCATTTGGCCGTTGGTCTTGGTTGCGACTATATAAAACTTGGGATAAGTGGAGAAAGAACAGTAAAAATAAACGAGATGATAAGGATAGAAGAAAAAATAACAAAAGAATCATAGCTAATTATTTACAAAATAAAATTATTTTGTGAAAAAGGACTGGCATACAAGAAGAATAAATGAATTATTCCAATACCTATATACTTCTGAAGAGGGGTTGAGCGAAAAAGAAGCTAAAGAAAGATTGAAAAAATTTGGTACAAACGAAATAATAAGGAAGAAAAGGTTTTCCTCAATTTTAATTTTTTTTAGGCAGTTTAAAAGCTTTCTTGTATTTTTGTTGATAGCTGCGGCAACAATATCTTTTTTGTTGGGAAAAAAAGATGATGGTATAATTATCTCTGCTGTAATTTTCATCAACACAGTAATAGGGTTTTTACAAGAATATAAGGCAGAAAAAACAATGGAAGCAATTAAAAATTTGACAGTACAAAAAACTAGGGTAATAAGAGAAGGAAAGGAAAAAATTATTCCGTCAAAGTTTCTTGTTCCTGGAGATATTATAGTGGTGGAAGAGGGAAACAAAATTCCGGCAGATTCGAGAATTATTGAAAGTATAAATTTAATGGTAGACGAATCGGCATTAACAGGAGAATCTATACCTGTTGAGAAGGAAGCAAAGATTTTGGATGACATTCCTTTACAAGAAAGGAAGAATATGCTGTTTCTTGGGACAATGGTCGTATACGGGAGAGGAAAGGCCGTTGTTGTGGACACAGGAATGCAGACAGAGCTTGGAAGAATTGCGGGAATGATAGAGACAGAGGAAAAACAAACCCCATTGCAAGCTAGGATTGAAGAATTGGGGAAATGGCTTGTTTTTATAGCAGTCTTTTTTTCTTCGCTTATATTTTTATTTGGAGTGATTGCGAAGAAAGAGCTTTATCAACTTTTTTTCACAGCAATTGCACTATCCGTTTCTGCCGTCCCAGAAGGATTGCCTGCCGTGGTGACAATTACATTAGCATTGGGTGTTAATAGAATGAGCAAAAAAAATGCAATAATAAGGAAGATTTCAGCAGTAGAAACTCTAGGGTGCACTACAGTAATAGCTACTGATAAAACAGGAACAATAACAAGCAATGAAATGACTGTAAGAAAGATTTTTGTTAAAAATAAAACTGTAGAGGTTAGTGGGATTGGTTTTGAACCTTATGGAGATTTTTATGTTGAAGGTAAAAAGATAAATCCAAGAGAAGATTCTTCATTAAACTTAATTTTAGAAGCTTGTGTACTTTGTAATAGTGCATCAATATTAAGAAATGGAAATTGGCTGTTTCTTGGAGACCCAATGGATAGGGCGCTTCTCGTTTTATCTGCAAAGGCTGGTATATGGAAGAATGAACTTGAAAAAAAATACGAAAAGGTTGTAGAAATACCTTTTTCCTCTGAAAGAAAGTTGATGGTCGTTGTTTATTCAAAAAAAGATGAGAGTTTTATATACGTAAAAGGTGTTCCAGAAAAAATTCTAGAAATTTGTAGTTTTGTTCATGAAGAGGGCAAAATGACACCAAAAAGAAGAAAAGAGTTGGATGAAGAGATAAGAAAAATGGCTAGGGACGGATTAAGAGTAATAGGAATTGCATATAAAAAGGTTAGTGGAAAAGTTTTTTCTACAAAAGAAGTGGATATAAAAGATTTGGCTTTTCTTGGGTTTTTAGGAATGCAAGACCCTCCTAGAGAAAACATAAGAGAGGCCATTGAAAAATGTAACCAGGCTGGAATAAGAGTTATTATGCTAACAGGAGACCACAAGGAGACAGCATCCAAAATAGCAAAAGAGGTTGGAATATTAGAAAGTGAAAAAATAGTCACAGGAAATGAACTTGATAAAATGAGTGAAGAGGAAATTAAAGATGTAGTCGGGAAAGTAAATGTATATGCAAGGGTTTTGCCGGAACATAAGCTAAAAATAGTTAGGTCCTTGAGGGAAAGAGGAGAAATTGTGGCTGTTACTGGTGATGGTGTGAACGATGCTCCTGCTTTAAAAGAGGCTGATCTTGGTATAGCAATGGGAATTAGGGGAACTGATGTAGCAAAAGAGGCAAGCGATATAATATTAACAGATGACAACTTTATAACCATTGTTTCTGCAGTTGAAGAAGGAAGAAAAATTTATGATAATATAAGAAAATCCTTAAGATATGCTTTATCTGTAAACTTTAGTGAAATATTTTTGATATTAACATCCATATTGGTTGGTCTTCCATTACCATTACTTCCAATTCAAATACTTTGGCTAAACCTTATAACAGACACTCTTCCTGCCCTGTCTTTGTCTGTAGAAAAGGGAGATGAGTATATATTAAAAAGAAAACCAAGAAACCCAAAGGAATCTATTTTTCATGGAATGACTGTTTTTATGATTGCTGCTGGCTCACTTTGCTTTCTAGTTGAATTTTTTGTTTTTGTTTTTCAATTATACAGGTCTGTTTCGTTTACATATACAGAAATAGCAAAGGCAAGAACGATGTGCCTTAGCGTTGCTGTGATGTTTGAACTATTCTTTGTTTTCAACTGCAGGTTAGAAAGGGGTTCTATCTTTAAAACAAACCCATTTTCAAACAAATATTTATTGGTCTCAGTCATAATTTCATTTTTATTGCACTTATCAATAATCTATTTCCCACCCTTCAGTCATTTTCTTAATACAGTTCCATTGGGATTGAATGAATTTGTTTTGATTGTTTTGCTATCATCTTTATCGCTTATTCTTTCTCCTTCTGTTTTCTTGTATTAAATAAGAAATTGTAAAAAAATAAATAGAATTTAATGGAGCTCATATTTCAGATTTTAATCTTTTTTACCTCCATCATAATACTTTCAGTAGGTAGCAATGTAGTTGTTAAATCAGCTGAAAAATTTGCAAGAATAACAAAACTTGGAGATTTGGTTATTGGTTTTATAGTTTTGTCCATAGTAACAACAACACCAGAACTTGCCATCTCATTTTCATCCATTACCTCTGGTGACATAGAAATACTAATTAGTAATCTTTTTGGCTCTAATATTACTGTAATCTCATTGGTTATTGGAATTGCTTCCATAGTTTCTCCTATAACAATTGTAATAAGGAGGAAAGAATTGAAATCTTTGTCTTTAATGGTTTTTCTTTCCTCACTCCTTTCTTTGATGTTTTTTTGGTTAGGAGAAATCGGAAAGTTTGTTGGAATATTCCTAATTTCAACGTTCTTTTACTTTTCTTACTATTCTGTGAAGAAAAAAGTTACGATTCAGGAAATAAAGGAAGAGCTTAATACAGGAAAAATATATTCAACAGCTCTTACTCTCTGCTTAGGAATTTTTATTGTGATGATAAGTGCTAGGTTTGTTGTTATTTCTACTTCTAACATAGCTGACATAACAGGAATAAAAGAATCTGTCATAGGAGCTACTATAATATCCTTTGGGTGTTCAATACCAGAGTTCTCTATAACAGTTACCGCGGCAAAGAAGAAAAAGATAAACTTGGCGCTTGGAACTGCAATGGGGTCTTGCTTGACAAGACTTACGCTTGTTCTTGGTGTATCACTACTTTTGATTCCTTTTATTATAGATGTAACTATATTCTCAACCTTAATAACATTTTGCCTTCTTTCAACCATATTGCTATGGCATTTTATTGGGGACGGAAAAATACAAATAAAAGAAGGTTTAATTCTTCTCTTGATCTATGTATTTTTCATTCTCACAACATGCGGTGTTCAAATTTCTATGTTTGTTGGTACTTAAAACTTTTAGAAATTCATCAATCTTTAAAAATTTATCAGTGGTGAAGCCAGCAGCAAATTTATGTCCACCACCACCAAACTTTCTGGCGATATCGTATACATTCTTTCCTGTGTGAGTTCTCAATTCTATCTTAGAGCTTATTCTATAAGGCAGGGTTTTCTTGTGAATTATTACTGCTACAAAGTCAAATGGCGCTTTTTCATGCTCTAGAAGTTTGTTAGAAACGATGTAGATTGGTATTTGAAATGTTGTTTCATAAACAGCTATTTTATTTCCATTAATCTCAAATGTTTTAACATTTTCTAATATTTTTTCTTCAATTCTTTTTTTCCAATCATAGTATTCATTCAAAAGTTCTGCCAAGTTTTGGTCAGATTCAAATGATTCAATCCTATGAAATGTTAGTGTTTTTGAAATGCTTCTTAACTTTGAAATTAAGTACGAGCCAGAATACTTCCATTTTACTGCAGCCACCAAATCCCTGAAAAAGGAAGCGGAATCGCTATTAATATTAGAAGTATCTATCTCGTTTGCTATTTCAACAAGCTCCGAATTTATCTCAAAATGTTTAGCAACAAGTTGCGCAGTACTTGGTGAGTTTTCCAAAAAAACCTCAACATTTTTTGGTATTTCTTTTATTTGCCATTCATGGTGGTCTATCCAAACAGCCTTTTCGTACAAAGAGGAAAGCAAAATTGTTTTTTCGTCTGCAGCTATGTCAAAGATGTAAAGTATTTTACCATTAACTCCAATTAAAGAGGAGCATAGTACATCTTTAAGTTTTGTAGAAGATGAAAAATAGATTCTTTTTGGGAGAAACTTCTTCATAAAAAGACTCAGAGAAATTATTCCATCTGCATCTCCGTGTGTTATAGCAGTAATCTCCATATTTTTAACTTAAAAATTAAATTAAAATTCTTTATTGAATTCTTGTCTTTTATAGTTTAAAAAATTAGAGAAAATATGTAATAAAGTTTGTAAAATAATTATATGATACTGATTGACGGGAAGGAAGCGGGGGGACAAGTTTTAAGAACTGCTGTTGGACTTTCTGCTATAACAAACAAGCCAATTAAAGTAATTAACATTCGTGGGGCAAGGGGTGATGGTGGACTCAAAACCCAACATTTAGAAGGAATATTGGCAGTTGGTAATTTGTGCAATGCTAAAATAAAAGGGGCTGTTTTGGGATCAAAAGAGTTGGAGTTTATTCCTGGACGCATAGAGCCAAAACAATTAAATATAAAAATTTCTACCGCAGGTTCTATTGGGCTTCTTTTTCAATCGTTACAAACTATTTCTGGTTTTTGCGGTGAAGATATAAAAATAAATGTGTATGGTGGATCAACATCATCTGCATGGAGTCCCACACTACATTATATTCAAAACGTATTCCTTCCAATTGCAAACAAAATGGGGTTTTCTGCTGAAATAAAAATAATAAAAGAGGGGTTTTATCCAAAGGGTGGGGCAGAAGTAAAAATGATTATTCATCCCATTAAAAAGTTAACTCCAATAAAATTGACTGAAAGAGGGAAGATTAAAAATATAAGAGGAATTTCAATAGTCGGTTCTTTACCAAAACATGTTGCTGAAAGACAAAATGAGTATGCAATAAAGGTTTTAAAGGAACACGGTTTTGATAATATAAATATATCGTATCAATTAGTTAGTACACTCTCTCCAGGAACTTCTATTACAATTTGGGCTGAATGTGAAAATTCCATAATTGGAGCAGACAACATAGGAAGAAGGGGGGTAAGGGCCGAGAAAATAGGGGAAGAATGTGCAAAAGAATTAATTGCATCCTTAGAATCAAAAGCTGCTTTAGACAAATATATGGCAGACCAGATTTTGGTATTTTTATCTCTAGCAGACGGAGAGTCTGAAATAAGGGTTGAAGAAATAACAGAGCATGTTAGAACAAACATTAAAGTAATTGAGCAAATTGTTGGAGTAAGATTTTATGTTGATGAAGATGAAAAAACAATTAGGGTCATAGGAATAGGTTTGATGGGATAAAAAAAAGGGAAAATCTAAATTTTTTCAACCTTTTCTTTTCTTAATATTATCTTTGCCATCAAGAAGACGACAAAAGCTATTATTACAAAGTTTATAAGGGATGAAAGAAAAGCTCCAGCCCTTATTACTATTGGTCCTATGTTTAATGTCGCTGCTTTCCAATCTTCTCCTGGTAGTAATGGGGTTATAAGTGGCATTATTATATCGTTAACAAGCGACTGAATTAATGCTGTTATTGCAACACCCATAATAAATGCTATTGCTAAAGGCAAAACTTTATATTCTCTCAAGAAATCCATAAATTCTCTCAACAACCCCATTTTATCACTGTATTATTTTTAAAAAATAAGTTTAAATAATTTAATCTAAAAAAATTAAACTCTACTAATAAACGAAAAGTTTTTAAATCCTTGAAACTAAGAAATAAAATACGCTTTTATGTTTGGTTAATTATCTATGGAATTTAGTTAATTAGTTAGCTCTGGAGGTAAACAAAAAATGTCGTGTGATGAAAATGAAGAAAGAGCTGCTAGTGGTAATGCTAGCCAGCATACTCTCATCAATTGGAGCAGGAATATTTGGTCCTGTTTACTTATTATACTATCAAAAGATTGGGGGGTATTCGGAAATTTCAATGGCTTTCGGGATATTTTGGATTGCTTTGGCCTTGATGGAAATACCTTTTGGCTATCTTTCTGACAGATTTGATAGAAAAATTTTCATAATTATTGGTGGTATTTTAACTTCTTTTGTATCTTTGTTTTACATTTTTATTAAAACGGTATTTGAGCTCTACCTTTTAGAATTTTTAAGCGGAGTAGCTACGTCTATACAAAAACCTTCACTTCAATCCCTAATCTCAGAAATGGCTTCAAAAAAAGAAAGAGGGAAAATTTTTGGTTTATTCAGTTCTACTGTGAACCTTTCTTATGGCGTTGCTTCTCTGCTTTCTGGAATTCTAATAGGAATTTTTGGAATTAGCTCAATTTTTATTGTTTCTTCGCTTTTCCAACTCACTTCTACACTCATCGCTTTTAAAATTAGAAAATATGCTTTTGAATAGAATTAAAGATTAGAAATTTAAACGTAAGCTATAATCTAAAAATATGGAACATGAGATAAAAGAGATAAGAAAATTTGGGGAAGGATTATTTTTAGAAGATGGTTCTTTCGTGCCTTATGGAAAAATATCATTGCGCTATGAAAAATACTGTCTTGGGGAATATGATGTTAGTAGTGTCGCTGAAAATCTTAATCTTTTTTTAGAAGAAGCAAAAAAATTAATAAATTCTAGAAGAGAAAGTTATGTTTTTCTATCCTCCCAGGGCTGCATCCCATTCTATTTGGTTCCGTTGAGAGAGGAGTTAATTTCCCTAGCGAACAAACACTTTAAAAAATAAAATTTTTATTTCAGTGTTCTTTAAAAAATAATTTAGATAGCGTGGAAGAAATAAAAGCAAGAATTTGCCCATACTGTAAGAAGAATGTTTACATATACTATGATAAGCATATATTAGTATGCAAATTCAAAAACAGAAGTTAATTAAAAATTATTTCAACATCTTTAAATCTTCTAAAATCTGGGCTGCCCTTTTTGTATCAAGGAATAGATTTTTAACCTTTTCTATGTCCTCAATTTCTATCTTAGACTTTCTTCCTTCAGCTACTATCTTAGCAGGGGCCAAAAGTTGGATAACATACCTTAAAGATGTTTTTTCTCCAAGCTCAGCCAAATAGTCTAGCACATTAGTGTCCAATTCAATTTTTTCCTCCTTTGCCCTAATTTTCAGAATTTCCTTTATTTCTTCCTTCGTATATGGTTTGGTTGTAATTATGAGTACCCTATCTAAAAGATCGAGCGGAAGGCCAAAATAAGATTTTATATCAGTTCCTCTAATTGTTGTAATGCCCCTGTTTGTTGCTAAAATTAAAATAGGTGCTAACTCAGACTCTATAGCGCGATTTAAGAATGATATTGATTCTATGTCTAGCATCGAACATTCGTCAACAAAAAGTATTCCTGGTAGCAATTCGCATTTGCCTTCCTGAACAAGTGTTTTTATATATTCATCAACCTCTTTTCTTACTTCTGGCTCTATTTCTTTGCTTTCCTTACCTCCAAAAAATAAGCTGAATATATCTCCACCTTGTCTGCTATTTGCAACATCAAGAGTGTGAAGAGTTACAGGATAAACAAACTCCTTTTCTTTGAAAACCCTTCCTCTCGGAACTTCTAATAGTTGGGTTGATGCCAGATCGAGCTTTTTCTCTTCTGCACTTTCCTTGCTCTTCCCAAGCTTAACTATTCTCCCCCCATCAACATCAATTTGAACTATGTCTCCTGTTTCTATTCCTTGTTGAATTAATTGAATTGCAAAGCTTTGATCCATTGTTAATTTTTTGCTTTCATCTTTTGTAGCGATTTTTATGGTTGCGCCAACAGGAATTTTTTGATATGGGTTGTATGGATGTTGAGAAGTTTCTATGTTTATTTCTTTTATCTCTCCCTCATATATTTTCCTCATTTCATGAATCCTTGCGCCTATCGCCTTTCTTAGAGTTTGTGTTAAGAATTCTGTTTTTTTCATTTCTATTGAAAATATTTCGCTTGCGGTTAGGTTAACAAATGGTACATCTTTTCCCAATTCTTTTGCTATTGCAATGCCAATGGCACTTTTCCCGCTTCCGGGTGGGCCTGCTAATAATACCGCTCTTCCAGCAAACTTACCCTCTTTTATCAGCTTTACAACCAGCCCAGCCGCTTCCCTTGCTTCTATTTGCCCAACCATTCCTTGTGCTACTGGTTTTGCTTTATGCCCGTCTAAACCAAGTCCTTGAATGTGAGAATGTGCAGCTATCCTTTCCCATTCTTGAAGAGATTCGGGAATTTCGGCTATTTCAGCCATTTCCCTCACCTCTCAATCTCTATTTTTAGAATATTATTCTTAAATTCTTTACTCACAGAGGCATTTGGTGGAATTGGAATTAATTTAAAATAAGCTTTGTCGTCAACAAATGCTTTAACTTCAATGCTCTGTTCAAGTCTTTTGACTTCTAAGTTTTCTGGTTTTACATCTGGCAGCTTGATTTTAATTATTTGTTTTCTTCCTATATTTTCAATCTTCGTTTCTGGTTCTTCTGTTATTTTTGGTACTCTTATTTTTTCTTCCTTTTCTCCAATCTCTTCTATTGCTGGTTTAATTCCCAACCTTCTTTTTATTTCTGGCTCAACTTTTTTGTATTCTCCTGTTGTTTTTATCTCAACCTTTGGTTCCCTCCCTCCCATAGAATGGATTGTTATACTTATACCAGAAGAAGGAAACCCCCTTCTTCTAGGTAGTTTAAAAAGACTAGAAGCAAAAAATTTATCTATGTTTCTCATTTCTTTTTCTATTTCCTCTGATAGGTCAAATATGTCTCTTTCTTCTGCCAATTCCTCTCCACAAGACGGGCAGAACCGCCAATTCGACTTTACTTTTTCCCCGCAATTTGGACATCTTTTTTTTTCGAACATTTTTGTCATTATTTTATTCTACTTTTATTTCTTTTATTTTCTTTGATGTCTTTAACTTCTTGGCTCTTATCTCCAGCACACCATTTTCGTAGCTTGCCTTTGCTGTGTCAGGATTAACTTCTGTGGGTAAGCTAAAATACCTTCTCATAGCCCCTGCTCTTCTTTCGGCCTTAAAGAATGTTTCTGTTTTTTCTCTTTTCTCTTCTTTTTTTTGCGCTGTTATTTCCATGCTATTTTCTGTAACATTAACTTTTATTTCACCCCTTTCAAATCCTGGCAAATCTGCCCTTACTATCACTTCATCTTCTGTTTCACTTATATCAACAGGAAAATATCTCCACCTTATTGGCTCTATTACTTCTTCACTTATTGGCTCCCAGACTCCCCTCCACATTCCTCTCATTAGCCTGTGAATTCTCCTATGTAATTTTTCAATTTCATCAAATGGATCCTCCCATATCATTCTCTCACCATTTAGTGTTTAAATAAACTAAATATTTATTCTTATTTAAATAGTTTTCTGTTGTTGGTTATTTGAGAAGAAATTTAAAATTAATTTATTTTTTAGTATAAGATAATTAAATATGGTAAGTTTTGTTTTTATGATTTTTGGGATATTGGATCTAGTTGCGGGACTGTTTCTTTTTTTTAGCCCCACATTTCTTCCGGAAATATCAAAATTTTTTGCTTTAGCACTTATAGGAAAAGGTATATGGACTATAATTACAAGTTTTGCTTCCTAGTATGAAACCAGCCTAATTATTTCTTCGAGCAAAAAGTGGCAATTGAGCGGAGAGTATTTTGCGTTTCTCACTTCTTCCTTTACTTCTTTTAAACAATTTTCTGCTTGCCTGTTGTAGGGAAATGTAGAAAGTGAAATTGAAAAAACCCTTCTCCTTAGCGTATCGTTTTTCTTGCTATCAAATCCTCCATATACCAATCTTAAACATTCATCGCTTATCCTTTTAATATTTTCTATACTGTACTCAGACATATAATTAAGAAATTTTATATTAAATTTAAATTCTTAACTTAAAACCTGAAGGATTTTACATTTTACAGAAGCCTCTCCACCACTAGGTTTTAAAAGAACTTCTCCACAAACCAAACATTTAACAGTTGTTGATGCCTTGCTAAAAACTATCTGCTCATTTTTACACTTTTTACAAGCAACCTTGAGAAACCTAGAGTTTGGCGCTGAAATTACTGTTTTCATTTTATTCAATTTATTTGCAAAATTTAAATTTTTTATCTAAACTTTTTTTATTTCAAATTTTTTTGCTCTCCATCCCCTTCCTCTTGTATGTTTTTTTCCACACTTCAAACACTTAAATCTCAAATCAACTCTCTTTACTGCCTTCTCATAATCAGGCTTACTTTTTGGAAATGAAGTATAGCCCTTTAGTTTTCTCAAAAATCTTCTTTGTCCAACTGCTAAGCTTCTCCTCTGTCTTTTTTTTCCAATTTCAACCTCATGTAACTGATGTGACTTGCAATACGGACAATAGACATTTATTTTTTTGGGAAATTTCATCTACTCACCTTTAACTCCTCAACTATTCCTTTTTCAATCAAAACTTTAACATTTTCCTCCGGAAGTTTAACTATATCCCCCTTTTTAAATGGGCCATATGTTTTTTCATCTATTCCGATGAATTCCGGGAAGTCCTCTTTAAAGACGACTAACCCTATGGTTTCTTCTTCTAAAGATAGAATTGAAGTTAAACATTTATTTCTTCTCTCTTTTATTAAATTAACTAAACTTTCAAAGAATTTTCTCTCCTCTTCAGTCAAATTTTCTGGTGGAATGTTTGTTCTTGCTGCTATCAGGGCAGAATTTAATATTTTCCTTTCTCTTCTATTAAAAATATCTTCTACAAGCCTCTCAACACTTTTTATTTCTAACGCAATTTTTCTGTCTTCCATAGTTTCTGTTATCTTTTTTTTCTGCTGAATGTAAGAACTAACCCTTTTATAGAAATCTTCTGGTAGCTTTGTAAGTTTTGAAGAGCTTTGTTCTTCAATCTGAACCTTTCTTATGAACTCGAATGTTATGGTTTCTTCCATTTTCTCACTATATATAGGTAGTGAAGGTTTATTTAAGGAATTATTTTTTCTTTTTTAACTTTTTGAATGGATAGTTAATTGGGTTTTTTATACCAACACATATTTCGTCTGGATTGCAAACTCCAATGCTCTTATAAAACAAATCATTATCACAATTTGGTGGCAGTAAGTTTCTACTCTGCCTAAAATGCCATCTTAACTGTGTCCTTAGATAGTTTGCTCTTAACGGAGGATAGTTTTTTTCATTCCACTCAAAAATTTTCTTTTCCATTTTTTCCAAATCCCAGCCCATGTTCCTTAAGAAATTAATCAATACAAAAACGCTTCTTTTTCTTCCATCTTGAAGTCCCTTTAAAATCAAAGAAACACAAGGCGGAAAAAGATTTTCGGATATCTCTCTCATCTTTATTGTTTTTTTCGGTTTTGTTATTTCTTCTTTCAATTCAACCTTTTGCTTTAAGGCCCAATCTAGAGCCTCTATTATTAAAGCCTCTGCATCGTGCAACTTAACCTTTTGTATCAAAAACTTCTCTTCGACCTTAACCTTTTCTGGTAATGCATCTTCTTTCTCAAACCTATCTATTCTTTCAGGTTTTATTGGAAGGCTAACGAGTAAAGTAGTTTCATGCAAAGAATACGGCAATCGAAATAGGTGTCTTGAACCAAAAACATCTATATTTACTATTTTAAATGGTTCTATTCCTTCCTCTCCAGCTATTTTGTTAAGCGGCTTCTTAATCCTTCTAGCTATATTTATAGGATTATCTAGCATGAGCATTTCTTCTTTAAGTGGCTCTTTGATATACCATTTTATATACTCTATAATTTTTTGTAGTAAATGCGGATAAAGTGTTTGAAATGGCTGCATGTTTATTTTTTCAGGGATTGATTCTGAACAAATTCCAATGTGAAAAGATTTCCCACCAGTAAACTTACATGAATAATTCACAACACCATGGTCCTTTAATCCTTCTATTATTTGTTTAGTAACTATTTTTGCAATCTCAAAATCTGAAACATCGATGTCTATGAATATGTCCCAACCTATTCTTAAACTGTCCAGCTCTTCTTTTACCATGCCAACATCAAGTTTCATGGGCTGAGCCCATCTTTCAACACTTCCGTGAAATGCAACAACACCCTCAGAAACAGCCTGTAGTATGTCTTGTGAATACTGTATTATATCTGGGCGTCTTCCAAACCTTCCGTCCTTGTAAACAGAGACAACCTCCCTATTTTTTCCCACCTCTAATAAAGCCTTTTGTACACTTTCTCTAGAATACCAATTCAAAATTTTTTTATATGTTTCCGACATGTTATAACCACTTAAACATTTTATTGATTGTTTAAAAGATTTAATAAGTTATTACACTCAACTAACTTTAAAAATTAAAAAAATAAAATTAATTTAATGATGGATATTGTTAATTCTATTTCATCTTTTTTGATAGAAATTTTTCCAAAACTTTTGGCTGCAGTTGCTTTTCTTTTGCTTGGATGGTTGCTTGGGATTGTAATCGGAAGGGTTATAAAGGAATTAATGATAAAACTCAAAATAGACCAAAGGATATTTAGAGAAAAAAGAGTTGGATTCAAACCAAGTAATTTTTTCCCCACGCTTTTTAGTTGGACTGTTTACCTCCTTTTCATATGGGTGGCTGTTGATATACTTGGAATTCAAGTATTGAGAGAAGCTATGCAAACAATAGTAATGGAATTTCTGCCTGGTATGATAAAAGCGGTTATTATAGTAGTAGTTGGTTATATAGTTGGTGAATATATAAAGAGACAGGTTGAGTTGACAAAAGTGGAGTATTCAAAAATGCTTGGAAACATTGTTTTTTGGCTAATAATCTATATCTCGGTTGCAACAGCACTGCCATTGATAGGAATAAATCCAACACTTCTAAATAACATATTGTTGATAATAGGCATAGCGATAGCTATTGGGCTTGGACTGAAAGATGTTGTGAGAGAAATTTCAAAAAAATATATAGAGAAAAGTAAAAAAGGTTAAAAATCTGTAATTTGTTTTTGCTCATTTTTTTGAAGAGCCGTTGCTTTAATTCCAAGTCTTCTTTCTATTTCCATTGCGAGCTCTTTTGCAAAGCCATGAACGCAACATACTCTTTCCGGCCCAACCTTTTCAACAAATTTTAAAAGTTGATTAAAGTCGCAATGGTCTGACATAGGAAACCCTTTAACACCAAAATCTCTTATAACACTCCATCCTGTAACTATGCATTTTCTAGTTCTACTTTTTTTTGTCAAAACTGCAACATGCATCGGAACAACAAAAAAATCTGTTTTTTGCTCCTCAAAAAATTCTAGGTTTGAACCAAAACTATTGTAAATTTCGCAATATTTTCTTATACTACTTGAAACACTGGGAACAATTCCCTCCTTATTTAATAGTTTCACCACTTCTTGAGATTTTCCAACAGTATATCCCCCTATCATCACAGAAAGACCTGCATCATTCTGTTCCAAAACCCAATCAATAATACTTTTTCTCACCTCTTTTATCGAAGGAAAAACAAAGGTTGGCAAGCCATAAGTTGATTCTAATATTAAGGTATCCGCTCTTTTAATTTCAATTTTCTTTCCTGTAAGACCCTTTGAAATCTTGAAATCTCCAGTATATAAAATTGAATTACTTTCCGTCTCTATAAGGGTTTGAGTCGATCCAAGGATATGCCCAGAGCTTATTAACCTTACAGAAAACCCATCAAACTCTATCTTTTCATTTTCCCTAACTATGTTTGCCTCAAATTCAGGGTTTCTTATTTTTATAAGTTCATATGTTTCTTGAGTGCAGTATGGTTTTTTTATTATTACCTGGGGGGAATGGTCTGAATGAGCATGTGAAATAAAAGAAATAAAATCAGATATTTTTGGGTCCAAAAGTATTGTTTGATTTCCAATTTTTATTCCTATTCCATTTCCGAGAGAAAAAACAACCATATTAATTATTTATTTTTTCATCTTCTTTATTTCTGACCTTAGACTTGGTACTTTAATCCATAGATTACAATTACTACACTTAAAACCGAATGGTTTTTTCCATGTTTCAAATTTTTTCTCTGAATAACTACACTCTGGGCAGGTGTATTCTACCATCGCCCTTGTTTCTCCCTTCAAAACAACAACTCTTACCCTTCCTTTGTTTTCACCAGAAGAGTTTTGTAGAATTCTTGTAGTAATATATTGAATGTTAGACATTTCATCACTTCGGTCTTCTTTTCGGTCTTAGGTCTGTTGATTTACACTTCCTGCATCTAACCTTTCCTTCTCTTACTTTTGCTGGGTCTGCTCTAATCTTGGCCTTGCATCTTCTACAAACAAAAACCCTGAAAAAAAGTCTTTGCATCGCCTCTGGCTGAAGCTTTTTTACCATAAAATCACTTATCTATTTTTATTAAAATTAATTTTTTAATTTAAGAATTATGGATTAAGTTTAAATATTAATAAAAACAATTTTTCATCTTGATTTGAAATGATAAAAAAGGAGATTAGAATACTGGGTTTTGATGACGGTGCCTTTGCTCCTAGGGATGATGCAAATGTCCCTCTTATTGGAGTTATATTTAGGGGTGGGGAATTTTTAGATGGAGCACTTAAGACTGAAGTAAAAATAGATGGAAACGATGCTACTGAAAAAATAATAAATATTGTAAACTCTTCTCGCCACAAACAACAACTTAAAGTTATAATGTTTGATGGTGTTACTGTTGGAGGATTTAATGTGATCGACATAAAGGAGGTAAATGAGAAAACTGGGATACCAGTAATTGTAATTAATAGAAAGTTGCCGGACATAAACAAAGTTAGGAATGCACTTAAAAATTTTGATGATTTTGAAAGGAGATGGAATTCTATTTTAAATGCAGGAAAAATAAAGGAATGTAGGATAAAAAACAAAAAAGTTTATTATCAATTAATTGGGTTAGACGACAAAGACGCAAAAGAAATAATTAGATTGAGTTCTACTAGAAGCTTTATTCCAGAGCCATTAAGAATAGCTCATATAATTGCGACCGCAATAGCAAAAGGTGAAAGTTCGGGGAGGGCATAAAAATGAATGTGTATATTAAAAAATTGCTATCTAGCTTTGTTGGTTATGTGTTTTATGCTATGCTTGGATTACTTATAGCAATACTCATCAATCAGGTTTTATGCTTTGCATTAACCACAGAGTTTCCAGTGGTTGCGGTTCTAACTTCATCTATGCAGCATGACGAGCTTACCGAAGAAAATCATTATGGTTTTCTTGAAAAAAAGTTTGGATACAATAGAAGCTATATAAATTCTTGGCCCATAGCAAACGGTTTTTATATTGGAGATATGCCAATAGTAATGGGAAGTAAAGAATACTATGTTGGGGATGTTGTGGTCTATTCCATACCAAACCAAAAAACTCCAATAATTCATAGAATAATCAAGATTAATGAAGATGGCACATTTATGTTAAAAGGAGATCATAATCCATCCCCACTTCCATTTGAATTGAACATAAAAAAGGAACAGATACATGGAAAAGTAATCTTTGTAGTTCCAAAATTGGGGTGGTTTAAGGTTTTGTTTTCATGGATAGTTGGTGGTTGATTGAAATTTTGTGAAAAATGTGGAAATTTGTTGATAATAGAAAATAGAAGAGGAACTGTTTTTCTTGTATGTAGAAAATGCGGTTGGAAGACAAAGCAGAAAAGTGAAAAAATAACTATAACTGAATTTTTAAAGGAGGGTGAAAAGAAGGTTGTAATTATGGGGAAGGACGAAGGCATAGCCGAATTACCAAAAACTAAGATAATGTGTCCAAAATGTGAAAATATGGAAGCATATTGGTGGATGCAACAAACAAGGGCTGCTGACGAGCCCCCCACTTTATTTTATAAATGTACTCGCTGTGGCTATTCTTGGAGAAGTTATGGATAAATTTTTAAACCCAGACGAAGAATTAATTCTTGATGTTTAATAACTACAAACCAAAAAAAATTTGTGAAATAAGTCCAAACGACATAAAAGTATCGTTAATTGGAAGGATAGTTGAAGTTAGCGATAACGGTTTTGTTCTTGATGACGGAACTGGTAGAGCAGAAATATTTTCTGAACTCAATTTGGAAGAAAATAGGTTTGTTAGGGTTTTTTGCTCGATTATTGAAAATAAGTTAAATGCAGATATTATTCAAAGATTGGAAGGAAATTTAAATTTATTTAAGAAAGTAGAAGAATTATATAAAAGGTGGGAATCTAATGTTCAGGGCAACTTTGTCTGATACAACTCTATTTACAGATTCTATATCAACGATATCAGAACTTATAGATGAGGGTGTTTTTAAAATCTCAAAGGATGGAATAAGTTTTATTGCAGCGGACAGAGCAATGGTGGCTGTTGTTGATTTTAAATTTTTGGCAACAGCGTTTGAGGAGTTTGAGGTAGACCAAGAATATATGATTGGGCTAAACATTCCAAATCTTCTTTCTGTTCTGAGAAGAGCTGGGGCAGGAGATAAAATAAGCTTAAACTTGAAAGAAGGTAAACTAGAAATAATAATCGAAGGTAAATCAAAAAGAAGGTTTTTAATTCCTTTATTAGATATAACACAGGAGGAAATACCACAAATAGATCAACTTGAGTTTTCCTCTAAAGCTGAAGTTTCTTCTGAAATTATAAAAAATGGGATAGAAGACGCTGAGATAGTGTCTGACTGCGTTTTAATTGAGGGGTCTCCTTCGAAATTTGGTATGAAGGCCGAGGGAGATATAAGCTCTTCGCAACTAGAACTGGAGAAAGGAAGTAATGAATTAATTGAATTAAAATGCAGTACTGAAACAAAAGCAAGATATCCAATAGACTATTTGAAAAAAATGATAAAGGGTACAAAACTCGCTGATTCTGTTGTTATAGAGTGGGGAGAGGATTATCCTATGAAAATGACTTTTAAAGTAATAGACAAGCTTGTTTTATCTATTGTCCTAGCACCAAGGGTTATAGAGGAGTAATTTTTTTAAACAAGCTTAAAATATTACTTAAAAAGGAAGTTCTAGACCCTATACCAGTAAGCTTAGACGCTATTTTCATAAAACTTATAGAAGCTTTTGAATAAGGTTTGTATAAAATTATTGGAATTCCTTGCGCTGCACTATCCATTAAATTTTCGTCAAAGGGAATTGTTCCAAGAACAGGAACTCCAAAAAAATCTTCTGCAACCTCTTTTCTAAGCTCAAATTTTTTATTTCTTACCATGTTTAAAATTATGTGAAATTTTTTTTGTCCGAGTTGTGACGCAAACTCAGCACATCTTGTCATATCATAAACATTTGGTATTGTTGGAGTAGTAACAAAAATTATTTCCTCAGAGGCTTTTAAAACAGAAATTGCGTCTTTGCCCAACCCGGGGGCAGAATCAAGAAGAATGAAATCGTATTCTTCAATCTGAGATAGTCTTTCTATATATTTTTTCAACCCATTAATCTCAACCTTTATCACATCTTTTAACTCTTTTGAGCATGGAATAAACATTACTCCATTTTGATATATTGGAGCAAACCTTATGTCAACTTCATTTCTTAAAACGTCGTTTAATGTTATAGAATAGTTTTTAACTCCAAGATAGTATGCAAGATGGGGTGAAGTTATATTGCAGTCAATGATAATAACTTTTTTATTTAATTTTGACAGTGCTATGCCTAAGTTTGACGCCACCGTTGTTTTACCAACACCACCCTTTCCTGAAACAATCCCAATAATTCTTGTCAATTTCCCACTGTTTGTCAATTAACTAACTATAGTTAAAATAGATAAAAATTAAAATTTAAGTTTTATTTAATTCTTTTTTGAGCTAACTTATACCACTTCGTTTTTCAGACAAGAGAAACTACAGAATAATAACAGGACTCGTTGGTGATAACAGATCCTTTTAACTTGTTTTTAAAGGATGAAAGTATATATTCTGGATACTGAGTGTACAATAGCAGCTATTACCTACAGGTTCTTTTTCACCTATTTATATCTTTGTTTTAGAATGAAAATATACTTCATAGGCATAAAGGCCTCTAAGTCGCTTTGATAGGAACATTTTGTGCACTTATATCCAATAATTATATCCTTCTTCATCAAATTCTTAACCTTTATCTCTTCTATGGAAGAATCACAAATTGGGCATTTTTCTATTTTTTGTAACTTTATTGTTTTTTTTGTTTTTGCCTTAACTTCAACTTCCGGTAAAAGTAAAGCGATTCTCTTTACCCTAATTGGAGAAAGTATGTATTCCTTGTTTTCTTTCTTAAGCCTTCTTAAAACGAGATTACACAGCTCTTCCTGCGTATCAACTCTTATTCTACTTCTAATAACGTTTTTTATTTCTTCAGCAACCCTACTAGCTGGCGGAATTTTACTTTCCATCTCAATAAGAATTTATAAAAGTAGGATTTAAGTTTAACATAACAGTTATATTTTACAATTACATATACTTTAAAAAATGAAGAAAGGATGTTAATAGAAATTAAATTTTATAACTTTCAAAATAATACTATCTTACATGCCGAGGTGGCAGAATCAGGTAATGCGCAGCCCTGGAGTTTTTAGAAAGGCTGTGTCCCTCTGGGACGTCTGGGTTCAAATCCCAGCCTATGGTAATACCAGCTGAACGGCGCCTTTGAACCCGGAGTCTCGTGTTTCTTTGATAGATAGGTTTAAATAGTCATGAAAGAATTTAAAAAATAGGAGGTCTGATAGAAAAATCTATTTCTGAACTTGAATTATTTAATAGGTAAAAGGAGGTTGTAGAATGCCAAGGTTTGAAAGAAGGGGATTTAAAAAATTTGGAAGAATTGATATACCGAAACCGATAAAAGAGGGGGAAGAATATGATGTTGAAATAAATGAGGTCGGTTCTAGGGGTGATGGAATAGCAAGAATTAAAAATTTTGTTGTTTTTGTCCCAAATACAAAGAGGGGTGATAAAACACATATAAAAATAAAAGAAGTTAAAAATAGATTTGCGATAGGTGAAAAGATAGAGCTTAGAGAGGAAACAGTGTCCCCTAAAGAATAGGGTACTTGAATCCCATTTTTAAATTTTTTAGTTATGTGTTTTAAATGAAAAGCTAATAATTAATTATGTTTGTAACAAAGTTTGATGGAAGAAAAGAAATTTTTCAAAAAGAAAAGATTATAAGAACTTGCTTAAGAATGCGTGCAACAAGAGAGCAAGCCGAGTATGTTGCAGAAAAAATAGAAACTAAAGCTTATGATGGAATTCCAACAAAAAAAATTCTTGAGTTGATTTTTTTCTATCTTAAAAAATTTAGACCAGAAATATCGTATCATATTGACTTAAGAAAATCAATCTCCCTTCTAAGACCAAAACCAGATTTTGAAATATTTGTTCAACTATTACTTAAAGCACTTGGCTATGAAGTAATTCCAAATCAGATTGTAAGAGGGATATGTGTAGAACATGAAATAGACGCAATTGCCAAAATGGGGAAAGAAACTATTTTTGTTGAGGTAAAACACCATTTGAATCCGCATACCTATACCGGGGTTGACGTTTGCCTAGAAACTTTTGCTAGAATGGAAGATTTAAGAGAAGGGTATTTGAAGGGAATAAACAAAATTAAATTTGATTATGCCCTTATCGTATGTAATACAAAATTTTCTGAATATGCAAAAAATTATTCTTTGTGCAAAAACATAAAACTTTTAGGCTGGAACTTTCCCGAAGGCCGGGGACTAGAACAAATAATCATTGAAAAAAAACTTTATCCAATAACCTTTTTAAAGGAGTTGGACCCTGACACAGAGAAAAAAATTGCTGATAGCGGAATAGTTTTGTTAAAACAAATGGCCGAGATTGGCTTGAATGAACTATACAAAAGAACTGGGGTATCAAAGAGCAAAATAAATAGATTTAGGGAAAAGGCCATTCAAATATTAGACTAAGTTTATCATCTTACTAAACTCTTTTGCATTTTCAAGCATAAAGATATTATTAAAAAAGAGAAATGCCTTTTCAACACTTTTTAAATTTTTAATTCTTTTTTTTAACTCCACTAACTCTTTTTTATTATATTTATAATTGTAGTTAATTCCCCCCTTTTCGTAACTTCCGTGCAACCTAAAATATGCTATTTTTTTCTTTGAAAAATAAAGCGGGTCTTCTTTTAAGGGGTCTACACAAGAAATCAGATCAAATTTTTTACATAAATTTTTAAATTCTTCCTTGCTCCATCCCCTTAACTCTAGTGCAATAGAAATTTCGTCTTTTTCAATTTCTGAAAAAAATTTCTCTGCATTTTTTAAGTTTTCTTCATTTTCTTTAAAGCTTGCAGGCAATTGGATCAGACAAACTGGAGAATTTAAAATTTTACAAATTTCTAAAGTTTGATTCCAAAAACAAAAAACCTCTTTTGTTGGCATTAAAAACCCGACTTTATCTTTAATTCTTTCTAAATCCTTTATTCCACTTCTTCTCCACGTTGGACTTGAGACAGGATGTGTTATTCCTTGAAAACACTTTAAACAAAAAATAAAATCTTTGGGCGCCATTTTTCTCCATTTTTGAGCTGTTTTTAATTGGGGAAGTTTATAAAACGTTGATTGAACCTCAACAACACGAAACTCTTGAAAATATTTTTTAATTCCACCTGGAAAACCACAACAACCTACTTTTATTTGCATCTTATTTTTCACCTAAAGATGATGTCCTCTACTCTTGCCTTATAATTTTATAAGAGAATCACAAAAAATAAACCTTAAAAAATACATATAATATGCGATTTCATGATAAGTTACGTTAATGTAAAAAAATTCAAACCAGATGAGAAAGTCTTATCACTACTTAGACCTTATGTTAAAGAATGGTTTAAAAGAAACTTTAAAGAATTGCTACTACACCAAAAATTTTCCGTAGAATTAATTAAAAGAGGGGAAAATATATTAGTTACCGCACCTACTGGAAGTGGAAAAACTTTGGCAGCCTTTCTATCGATACTTGATGAGCTTTTTTATCTTGGGGAAAAAGGAAAACTAGAGGATATGGTGTATTGTGTATATATTAGCCCTCTTAAGGCATTAATAAATGACGTAAATCGCAATTTACTTATACCATTACAAGAAATAAGAGAAATTGCAAAAGAAGAAGGAATAGAATTACCTGAAGTAAGGGCTGCAGTTAGAACTGGTGATGTTCCTGCGCACGAAAAACAAAAACAACTAAAATTACCTCCGCACATAATTTGCACTACCCCAGAAACAATTTCAATTGTTCTTAGTAGCATAAAATTTAGAGAAAAATTCAGAGATGTAAAATGGGTTGTTGTTGATGAAATCCATGAAATAGCAAATTCAAAAAGAGGTGTTCATTTATCCCTAAGTCTTGAAAGATTGCAGTATTTTGTGGGAAAAAACATAGTGAGGATTGGATTAGGAGCAACATTAGAACCATTAAAAGAAATTGCAAGATTTTTAGTCGGATACGATAACGGAAAAGAAAGGAAGTGCAAAATTGTAGATGCGAGGTTCGTTAAACCTTTGGACATACGAGTGCTTTCCCCTGTCAAGAACATCCTATATACTCCAGCAGAAGTAACTACAAACGCCATGTATAAGCTTCTTAATAATTTGATAAAACAACATAGAACAACACTTGTTTTTACTAACACAAGAAGTGGGACAGAAAGGGTTGTTCATCATTTAAAACAAATGTTTCCAGAGACTTATACCGAAGATGACATTGGGGCGCATCATTCATCAGTATCAAGAGAAATAAGATTGGATCTAGAAAATAAGTTGAAACAGGGACTATTGAAAACCATAATTTCTAGCACAAGTCTTGAGCTAGGAATTGACATTGGATATATTGATTTGGTTATCCAACTTGGGTCTCCCAAAAGTATTTCTCGTTGCGTTCAAAGAATTGGGCGTGCTGGGCACAAATTGCATGAAACCTCAAAAGGAAGAATAGTTTGCATGGATAGAGACGATTTAGTTGAGACTACGGTAATGGTAAAAAAAGCTTATGAATATTTCTTAGATAAAATCCAAATACCACAAAACTGTCTTGATGTTTTAGCTCAACATATAATGGGAATGAGCTTGGAACAAAAATGGAATGTGAAAGATGCATTTAATTTAATAAAAAATTCTTATTGTTATCGCAATTTAGACTTTAATTCTTTTCTTTCTGTTTTAGAATTTTTATCTGGAAGCTATCATAGTTTGGAAGAACAAAAAGTATATGGTAAGATTTGGTTTGACCAGAAAAACATGATGTTTGGAAGAAGAGGAAAATATGCAAGGGTAATTTATTCTTTAAATATCGGAACAATCCCAGATGAAGTAAAAATAAAGGTTAGAACTTTAGACGGAAAATACATTGGGTCTATAGAAGAAGGGTTCTTACAAAGGCTTTTGCCTGGAGATGTTTTTGTTTTGGCTGGAAAAACTTATGAATTCAAAAAAGCAAGACAAGCTACTGCCCTTGTGGTCCCAGTAAAAGAAAAAAGACCAACAGTGCCTGCATGGTTTTCTGAAATGCTTCCTTTGAGCTTTGAGCTAGCATTAAAAATTCAAGAGTTTAGAGGAAAAATGTTTGAATTAGTAAAAAATAAGAGAAAGAAAGAAGTAATAGAATGGCTTTTAAACAATTATTATCTTGATAGGTGGAGTGCAAACTCGATTTATGAATATTTTCTATGGGAATATAGGTTTTTGAAATGTTTGGGAGCAAAAAGAGTTCCCGATGAAAAAACAATTCTGGTAGAAAATTACATAGATGAAAAAGGAAACCAAAACATAATATTCCATACTTTATTTGGAAGAAGAATAAACGATACAATATCAAGGGCTCTTGGTTATTTAATTACAAAAAAACTGAAAAAATCTGTTGGTTTAACAATTAGCGACAATGGATTTGTTATATCAATTCCATCTGAAAGTTTTGGTTCAGGGTGGCTTGATATTTTAACCCTTAAATCAAGGACGAAAAAAATGGGATTTAATAGAATTGAACCAAAAAAAATTGTTAAACTTTTAAAAAGTTACGAGCTGGAAAAAATTTTAAGAAAGGCCTTAAGACAGACTGAACTAATCAAAAGAAGGTTTAGACATTGTGCTACTCGAAGCCTAATGATTCTAAGAAATTATAAGGGGTATGAGATAAGAGTTGCAAGACAGCAGTTCAATGCTGATAGACTACTAAGGGTTTGTGAAAAATTTGAAAAATTTCCTGTTGTCGAAGAAACCTATCGAGAGGTAATGCAAGATTTTATGGATTTAGAGCATGCCAAAAAGATTTTAAAGAAAATAGAAATGGGGAAAATAAAGTATGAATTTTTGCCTGAGAGCAATGCTCCTTCTCCTTTCGCACATTCGCTAATAGTATTAGGAGAGTCTGATGTAGTTCTTATGGAAGATAGAAAAAGACTATTACTTGAACTGCACAAAAAAGTTATGGAAAGGGTGGGTGAAACTGATTAAAGAAATAGAAATTTTAAAAGGGATAAAAACAATAAATGGTTTTCCGGTAATTTTAATAGAAAGGCTTGATGCCATAGCTATAGCAGATATTCATTTGGGTTATGAGCTTGCCCTGGCTGAGGAGGGAATTTTTGTTCCTCAAACTCAACTAAAAGAAATTTTAAAAGATTTGAGGGGGGTTTTTAAGAAAACAAAAGTTAAAAATTTGATAATAGTTGGAGATGTGAAGCATGAGTTTGGTGAGGCGTCTGCCCAAGAATGGAGAGAGGTAAGAGAGTTAGTAGAATTCTTAAGAAAAAAAGTTAAAAAAATAATTCTTGTTAGAGGAAACCACGATAATTATTTATTAAATATAATTTCTAAACTTGGAATAGATCTGTATGACCCATACTACTTCTCTAACGGAATTTGTTTTATTCATGGTCACAAAAAAACAAAACTTCCTAACTTTGAAATTTTAATAATTGCACATGAACATCCAAGCCT
Source organism: Candidatus Aenigmatarchaeota archaeon (assembly GCA_039091335.1). Lineage (GTDB taxonomy): Archaea > Aenigmatarchaeota > Aenigmatarchaeia > CG10238-14 > SCSR01 > JAWCME01. The sequence goes on from JAWCME010000001.1 coordinate 59,469, forward strand.
TGTTTTGAGAAGTGGTTACGACAGAGTAAAAGTACCGTGCATACTTGCAGGAAAAACAAAGGAAAGAAAGGATTTTATTTGCTTACCTGCTATATCTCCACTTGCTTATGGGACTGATGTAAATATAATTTCATTAGAAGAAATTCTTTCTCCAATCTTAAGAGAAGATACGGATTTTTACAATCTAACCCCAATTGTGTTGGATAAGGAAATTGGAACTCTAAAATTTCCAAAAATCAAGGATATATTAAGCCTTAGGTAAAAAGCTCAAAAATATATTATACAAATTCTTATTATGGAAGATATAAAATACAAAACATCTAGAGTATCTTATATTCCAAATTACGTCCTTACTATTCTACTTATAACCTTTATTTCTCTAATTTACTTGAATTTTGGTGGCGGAACTTTTTTTGTTTTGTTACTGTGCCCATCCTTTTTTATAATTTTTTTCTTAGTATTTGAAGCGGAGTTCGAGAAAATTTTTAGGGAATATAGAATAACAGAAGACGGAATAACAAAAATAGAGGGAGTATTATCAAAAAAAAGTACTACAATTCCTTACTTGAATGTATCAGACGTAAGGCTTTACAAAAGCGTTTTGGGAAGAATGTTCAAATATGGAGATGTTGAAATAAAAGGCTATAATGAAGAGATAAAAATGAGGGGAATCAGAAATCCTGAATGGTTGTATGAAAGAATAAAAGAGAAGATATCATCAGCAACAGGGCGTTTGAAAGAAGGAAGAGAGAAATCTTAATCTTTCAATATAGTTTAATAAGAGTTGTGATAATTTTGATTAACGAAAAAACGTTCTTTATAAAAACATATGGATGTACAAGCAACAAATCAGATTCAGAAATAATGATCGCCCTACTCGAAAAAAACGGTTATAGAAGAACAAAACTGAATGAAGCAAGATACTTAATTTTAAACACATGTGGTGTAAAACAACAAACGGAAGAAAAAATAATCTCGGCTCTTAAAAAATTTTCAAGCTTAAATTCAAGAATAATTATAGCAGGATGTCTTCCGAGAATAAACATAGAAAGAATAAAAAAAGTTATTCCTTCTTTTTCTGCTATTATAGACACACGCTCTATTCATAGGATAGTTGAGGTAATTAAAAAAATTGAAGAAGGAAAAAATAATTTAATATTTTTTTCAGATGAACCACCTATTAAACCAAGCATGCCAAAATCACTTACAAACCCAATTATAGGAATAATTCAAATATCCGAAGGATGTAATTTGGGTTGTAGTTATTGTTGCACAAGATTTGGAAGAGGAAGATTATATTGTTATCCAAAAGATGAAATTATAAAGGAAGCAAAACGTTTGTTAAGCATGGGATGTAAAGAGATTTACCTTACTTCTCAAGATACAGGAGCCTATAAATACGAAGATTTTACTCTTGTAGAATTAATAAATGAGATTTCAAAAATTGAAGGAAAATTTTTTGTTAGAGTTGGAATGATGAATCCTGTACACGCAAAAAGAATTTTAGATGAGTTAGTATCTTCTTATCAAAATAAAAAAATTTTCAAGTTTTTACATTTGCCTTTAGAAAGTGGGTCAGATAATATTCTTTTAAAAATGAAGAGGGGGTATAAAGCAAATGATTTTATTAGTATAGTAGAAAGATTTAGAGAAAAAATTCCAGAGATTACAATTAGCACAGATGTAATAGTTGGTTTTCCGGGGGAAACTGAAGATGATTTTAGCTCTACTATCAAAATTCTGGAAAAAATCATGCCGGATATAGTTAATATTTCTAAATTTGGGCCAAGACCGGGAACAGAAGCTTCAAGAATGAAACAATTAGAAAGAAAAACCATAAATAAAAGAAGTTCACTCTTATCGGAAATTGTCAGAAAAATTTGTCTTGAAAAAAATGAGAAGTGGATAGGGTGGGAAGGTAATATAATAGTAGACGAAAAGGGAAAAAATCAAAGCTGGATAGGAAGAAACTTTGCGTATAAGCAAGTTGTTATTAATTGTAATAAAAATATATTTGGTAAGTTTGTAGATGTCAAAATAATAGGAGCTGCCCCAACTCATTTGATTGGAGAAATTGTAAAAATCTAAGCTTTTCTTGAAAAAAATTCTTCGACTTCTTTTTTAACCATCTTATTAACTAGCTCGCCATCAATTCTTCCCCTTGCCTCTTTCATCACAAGGCCCATCAATAGGTTTGCTGCCTGCCTAGCGTCTACTAGCCTTTCTTTGTTCTCCTTAATTTTCTCTTTTACAATTTTTGATAATTCTGATTCGGAAATAGGTGAAAGGTTTAACTCTTCAATAAGCTCTAACAAACTTTTTTCTCTCTCTAATGCCATCTTTTCTAAAACAATAGAAATTCCCTCCTTTGCCATTTTTTTATCTTTAATTTTTTTAAACATATCAATGAACTCCTTATCTTCTATGTTTTCTACAGGAATGTTTCTCCTTTTAAGTTCTTTTAAAATGTTTGTAAAGGTGTTGGCTACAACTGTCGGTGAAATCTTTAATTTTTTCACTATTTCTTCGAACAAATGAAAATATTTTGACCTTACAATTTGATTTGCAAGTTCATCAGAAAGTTTTAATTCTTTTTTTAATCTATATATCTTTTTATCCCAAGTTTCAGGTAACTTTTTCTTTATTTTCAAAATCATTTCTTTTTTAATTGGTATTGGCAACAAATCTGTCTCAACATACATTCTAGCAGCTCCTGGCAATGGTCTTGTATAGCGAGTTGTTCCGTCTGGGTTTGCAGACCTTGTTTCTTCTTTAACATTCTCAAGGGAAAGTTGTCTTTGTATTTCCAACTCAATAACTTTTGCTATTAGACCAAGCTCCTGTATTCCCTTAATCTCAACCCTTGGTCCGTTTCTTATACTAACATTAACATCTTGTCTTATACTTCCTATTTCAGTTTTAACTTTTCCTGTTGAATAGCATATAGCTCCAATTAATTTCGCTATATCTTCAATTTCCTCTGGTGTAAAATCACTTAAAATACCAGTAGCAATTTCAACCAAAGGTATCCCTAGCCTGTTTAACTTATAAGTAACTTTTTTCTCCTCTTCAGAAAATATTCCAGCAGAATCTTCTTCTAAGCTAATATGCTTTATCTCAACTTTTTTACCCTTATAGTTTATGAAACCATTAATTCCAATAATTGCTGTTCTTTGAAACCCGCATATGGCTGAGCCATCTATCAGCGTTTTTCTCATAACATGAATTTCATCTGGTATTTTGCAATTCATTAGCAAAGCTATATTCAATGCAATCTCAAGTGCCTCTTGATTTAAATCGTGTGGTGGTTCTTCATCTGTACAAACCAAACAAACCTCATTTGGAAAAACTTGATAGTAAAAAACCCTATCTCTCGTAAATTCATATTGTGCTGCCACGTCAATTTCTCCGAGTTCACTTGCAACTGGATGTTGCTTTCTTTCTATTAGCATTATTGGATTTTTCTCTTTCATTGTTGCAAGACAATTACAAAAAAGTTTGTTTTTTGTATTTAGTTGAACATGAATCTCTAAACCACATTTCAAATTCAGTTTTTTATAATCTACTTCCATATTTATCACAAACTAAATAAGAAATGCCTCTACTATACTTCTATTTGAAATCTCTCCAGCAATATTTTCAAGCATCATCTTTCTTATTTTTTCCATATTTTTAGTTTTCCCCAATACCCACATCAATTTGCATAATGCGGCCTCTGGTGTCCAGTCACAGTTATGGCCAATAACACCAATTTTTTTCAGTAGTCGTCCTGCTGTATATACATTAAGATTAATTCTTCCGTAGATTGTTTGTGGTGCGATAACAACAGGAATCCCAGAATCTATCAGTCTTTTAAGGCTAGGAACTAAACTTTTACATAATTTATTGTTTGTTGGATTTGTTGAAACATGCCCAAGACCAGTACCAGCAATTACCACTCCGTCATAGAATTTTGCTAGATTTTCTATAAATTCTGGTTTAATTCCCGGGTGGCTATAGATTAGTGCAACATTTGGGTTTATTCTATCGTCAAGCTTAACTTCTCTGCTCCCCCTTTTTTTAAAATCATTCCTTAAATATTCTATTCTTCTTTCTAGGTACCAGACTTTTGCAAATGGTAAAACATTTATACTTCTAAAAGTATCCCTTCTTGAAGTATGCATTTTTCTCACTTTTGTTCCTTGATGCACATAACAAAAATCGTCTGAGCTAGTACCATGCATACAAACACTTACTTCTGCTATATCGCTTTTAGCAGCCGTTATTACTGCTGATAGTAAATTCATTGCATTGTCACTCGAACCCCTATCACTACTACGCTGAGACCCAACAAAAACCACTGGGATAGGCAAATTTTGAACCATAAAACTTATAGCAGCAGAGGTATAGTGCATCGTATCCGTGCCATGCATCAAAACTATGCCATCAACTTTTTTCTTAATTTCTTTTACAACTTCCCTAGCAATTATTTTCCAGTGGTATGGAGTAATGTCTTCTGAAAACAGTTCAAAAATTTTCCTTCCATTTATATTTGCTATCTCTTTTAAATCAGGAAAAGATAGTAGAAAGTCTGCTGGAGAAAATGCAGGAAATACTGCTCCTGTTCTATATTCCACTCTACTTGCTAATGTACCACCCGTACCCAAGATTGAAACTTCTGGTTTTTCTGGTATTTTTTCTATCTCAAGTTTAGCTGACTTAAATTCTATTGGGCTACCTTTTTTAATCAACTCTATTTTAACATCCTTACTAAACCTTATTCCAATGTTATATCCGTTGTCTAGCTTTATTACAATTGAATTAACATCACCAAACTCTATTCTTGGCATCAATATTCCATCATACCTGCTTTTTCCTTTACTAACACGTACAAAATCTCCAACTTCAATGCCATTTTTTTTAAGGTACTTTTGAATTTTTTCAGGATATGTTATAATATCACCCTAATATTTTGTTTGATTTTTTATAAAACAAATTAAATGCTCTAACAAAACCATCAAATAGGAGGATTGTTTTTCTCGCCTCCTCCATTAAATTTCATACTGAATATTTGGTTTCTAATTTTTATTTATTTTGCAAACATTATCTCAATTACATCGTTGTTTTTCAACTCATAGTCAGCTGCTAGTCTTTTTTTTGTCCTTGCGTCTATACCACAAATAAACTTTTCTCCTATTTCTGTATGGATCATATAAGCAAAATCCCTTATTTTTGTTTTATTCGGAACAAGGAAAGCGTCTGGAAGTATTCTGCCTTCGTTGTCGGTAAGACTTTTAGAATCGGCAACAGGAAAAACAACAATGTAGTTTAAAAATTCAAAAACTGCCTTATTTAAGCACTCTTGAACTCCGGTTGAACCATACTTATCTATTATCTCTTTTTTAATGAACTCTAATGCATTTTTTTGGTTCTCTTCCAATTCTACTAAAATTTTAAAACCGTTTCCAGGGAAATAATCTATAAGTCCTTTTTCAGCGGCCTTCTTTAAGGCAATTTCAGCTTCTGCACTCGTTGGAATTGCATTGTATTTCTCCCTTAATTTTTCAAAATTTTCTTGTGCCCTCTTTAAATCAATCTTGTTTGCAGCTATCAAAATTGGTTTAGATATTTTTCTCAAAACACTTGCAAATTTTTTTATGTCGTTTAGTGATGTCTTTTCCAGTGCTGCTTCTATTTGATCCTTTCTAACTTCTAAACCGCTTAGTTGTCTTGTTAACAACTGAACTAAATTTGTTTTACTTTCTAATCCCACTTTCTCAATTTTTTTCATAGCTCTTTCTATTATATCAGCAAACCAGAAATCTATTTCCTTCTCTAGAAATTTTATTTCCTCTTCTGGATCATAGTTTGTGGTGGGTCTTCCCTCAGCATCCGTTAGTCCAGAGCAATCAACAATTTGAATCAATACAGAGGCTTGTCTCAAATCGTCTAAAAATTTGTTTCCAATTCCTTTTCCTAAATGGGATCCTGGTATAAGACCACCAACATCTATAAGCTTGACAGGAATGAACCTTTTTCCGTCTTTACAAATTCCGCTTCTTGGATTACATTTAACTCCAAACTCCTTACATACGCATTCTACTATAACATAAGCTATACCAACATTTGGCTCTATCGTACAAAACGGTATTCCTGTTATTTTTACGTCTCTTAGTGTAGAAGCCTTAAAAAAACTGGATTTTCCTGAAGAGGGTTTGCCTATCAACCCTATTATCATATTTAACTCCCTGTTAAACACTTATATATCAAAATTTAAAAAATAAATAATGGGGATTGTTGAAATCATAACAAAGAGTTTGAAGGAAACAATAAAATTAAAAAGATTCCTTCCATTTTTTCTTCTATATTTACTTTTTTCACTCTGTTGCATAATTTTTCTTTTACCAACCCTACAAATCATGCCATCTGTTTTATCTTTTCGTCAACCAACCATATCAGCTGGTATTGTGATAGTAAACTTATCTGCCACCTTCATAATCTTCATCATAGTAATCCTTACAAACCTGTGGTTTACTGGAGCATTAATATTCGACATACAAACAAACACGGGTTTTGATTTGGGACTTAAACATTCTCAAAAATTATACATCCGAATTTTGGGGATAAGCTTTCTTGTTTTTGTTTTAAACCTTTTATCAACTGTACTTGAAAGAATAAGCTTTGTAATCAGAATTCTTATTGATTGGGTTTTTATGTTCTCCATTCCAGCGATAATAATAAAGAAGGATAGTTTTGAAAATGCAATTCTAAGAAGTTATAAAATTGTTAGAAAAAACATAATAAAAACATTTGTTTTTTATATTTTGGTAGTGCTGATTTCTTCCCTTATTTTAATCACTGGCATATTTTTCTCAGCTCTGATAATCTTTCCTTTGGTTTCAAAAATAATCAAAACAATTTCTTTTTTTGAGATAAACAGGGCTCAGTTAGCACAAATAGCATCTCTTTTAATCGACAATTATATAAGTCTTATACTTGCTTCAGTAATCTTGTCCTTTTTCTTTTCAATATCTCATGTTTTTAACTATACATCAAAAACCAAATTCTTCCTCAAATATCTAAGAAAAAGGATTTAAAAACAAATAGTTTTATGAGAAATCATTAATATGGCAAAAAGGATAGCAGTTATAGATAGGGAATTATGCAAACCAAAAAAATGTCAGCTTGTATGTAGAAAGGTTTGTCCTAAGGTAAGGGCAGGAGAAGATTGCATATATTTTAATGAAGATAAAAATTTGGTTTTCATAGACGAGGGAATTTGTATAGGTTGTGGTTTGTGCGTTCGCGCCTGCGAAAGATCAGGATTTAAAGCTATAACAATAGTTAATTTACCTGAGCAGCTTAGAGAAAAACCTGTTCATAGATTCGGGATAAATGGTTTTGTTCTGTATAGGCTACCATTTCCAATTATAGATAAAATTGTGGGGATAATTGGGGCGAACGGAACTGGGAAAACAACCGCATTGAGAATACTTTCCGGAGAAATTGAACCAAACTTAGGAGAGGCCAAAGCAGATTTTTCAGAAGTATTTTCAATGTTCAGAGGAACTGAATTGCAGTCGTATCTAGAAAGGATAAGAGATAAAGAGATAAAAATTTCATATAAACCGCAAAGGGTTGACCTAATTCCAAAATTCTACGATGAAAAAATATCAAAGCTATTGGAAAGAGCAGATGAAAGAAAAATTTTAAATGAGTTGATAGAAATTTTTAATTTTAAATCAGTGCTTGACAAAAAAACTTCAGAAGTTTCTGGTGGGGAGTTGCAAAGGGTTGCTATTGCTTCCTGTCTAGCAAAGGATGCAGACTTTTATTATATAGATGAACCAACAAGTTTTCTAGACGTATTTCAAAGGCTTATTATAGCAAAAACAATAAGAGAATATTGTAAAGGAAAGGCAGTAATGGTAGTGGATCATGATTTAGCTGCTCTTGATTTTTTAGCTGATAGGATTCATATTTTTTATGGTATGCCAGGAGTTTACGGGGTGGTTTCAAAACCATATTCTGTCCGTGTTGGAATAAATACCTTTCTTGATGGTTACATAAAAGAAGATAATGTGAGGATAAGAAGCGAACCCATAACTTTCTTTATGGGCTTAAGAGAGAAGGGGACTTCTTCTGAAATTTTAGTATCTTTCAAAAATTTGAAAAAAAGGTTTGAAGGTTTTGAGCTAGAAGTTAAAGAAGGAGAAATAAGGAAAAAAGAGGTTTTAGCTGTTTTGGGGGCAAATGCTCTTGGAAAAACAACTTTTGCTAGGATTTTAGCTGGAGAAATAAGAGCAGATGAGGCAGAAATAAAAGACAAGATAAAAATTTCATATAAACCACAATACATTCAAACAGGATTTAAAGGAAATGTTAAAGAGCTATTGTCTTCCGTAGAAAAAATTACAGAGGAATACAAAAGAGAAATAATTAGACCATTAGGTCTTGAAAAAATTCTGGAAAAAAATGTTCAAGAGTTGTCTGGTGGGGAGTTGCAAAGGGTTGCTATTGCTTTATGTTTATCTCAACAAGCTGATTTGTATTTGTTGGATGAGCCAAGTGCCTTTAACGATGTAGAACAAAGAATTAGTTTAGCGAAGCTAATAAACAAAATTGTTGATATAAAAGAGAAGAGCGCTTTAGTTATAGACCATGATTTATTATTTTTATCTCAAGTTGGAAATAGAGCAATGGTCTTTCTTGGAAAAAGTGGAGAAAGGGGATTTGTTGATGGGGTTACTTCTGTTAAAAACGCATTTAACAAATTTCTTTCTACTGTCGGAATAACTTTTCGTCGAGACCCACAAACCGGAAGGCCAAGAGCAAACAAACTCGATTCTAAACTTGACAGAGAGCAGAAGGAAAGTGGAGATTATTTTTACTGTTAGACTATCTACCTCTTTGCAGTCCGAAATCTATTGTTTTATATAACAATTCGCTGTATTTAGTTTGTGGTATATATTTATTCAATTCTTCTAAACCACGAGCAATAAATTTTTTGGCCACTTCTTCTGAATCAGAAATCGCATTATATTTTTCAAGTAATTTTATGAGTTCAATCCTTTCATCCAATGAAAGTGGTTTCCCTATTTTTCTATAAAAAATTTCTTTATCTTTTTCATTGGCTCTACTATTAAACAAAGCTATGACATAAGTTGGTTTGCCTTCAACTAAATCATCTCCAAACTCTTTACCGTATTCTTTAGTTGGAAAAAGGTTTAAAATATCATCTTTGATTTGGAAGGCTGGGCTTAAAAAATCTCTACCAATCAAATATAGATTATCAGCCATGTTATCAAAACCTGCTATTATCGCAGCTCCCGCCATAGGCATAGCTATGGTATAGCTTCCTGTTTTTGCTTGGTAAATAAATATTTGTATATCTGTTGTTAAGTCTGGGTTTTTTCTATATTTAATATCAAGCGTTTGTCCTATAGCAGTCTCATATAAAGCTTTACCAATAATTTTTGCCAATTTGTCTGCATTAGTATAAAAAGCTAACAATTTGTAAGGCATAGCTAATGTATTTATTAGTCCTGTATTGATGGCTTGTTCAACTCCAATCTTGACCCAAGTTGTTTCTTTACCTCTCCTTAAATATGACTTATCTTGTACGTCATCTATATCAAGAAGGCCGCTATGAATAAGTTCCATAAGACACATGTAATATTTAATTTTTTCATAGGAATCATCATGAGTTAATGCTTTATAAGTTGCATATGCTAAAAGTGGGCGATATCTTTTTCCTCCTTCTATAAATCGTTCTTTAGCGAATTTAACCGTCTCTATTTTTTCAACATCGGGTTGTGGAAAAAGATTCACTTCTTTCTCCACGCTTCTAACTACATCATCAATTTCCAAAATATAAGATTCTAAGTCATTCATACTCATAATTACCATTAAAAAAATAAAATTTATTTATTTAATGTTTTTGGTTTATTGGCTTTTCTGATAATTTAAGTCTTTAATCAATTCTTCTATACTGTAGATTATTTTATCCGGCCTTTCTTTTTTTAACTTCTCTTCTGGTATTAAGAATGGTATGGAAAATATTTTACAACCAACTTTTCTTGCAATTTTTATATCTTTTGGCATATCACCTATATAACAGAGTTCTTTTGGGCTAATGCTCAGCTCTCTCACCAAGTACAATATGGCGTCTTCCTTCTTCTCAAACCCATCATCGCCCGAAATGCTACTGCTCAAATATTTTTTTAAACCAAACCTTTTAAGAATAGCATCTAAAATAATTCTATCATTGTTCGTTACAATTGCTAATTTATAGCCCATTTCTTTCATTTTTTTAAAGGTTCTCTTTAAATTAGGGCGCGGTCTTACTTTATCTAAATATTCTCCAACACATAGCTTATCGAATGTTTCATTTATTTTTTCAATTTCTAACTTTCTTTTTCCTTCTTTTTTACGTATTAAGTCTGAAATTGCTTTTTTAACTTTTTGTCCAAACACTTCTTTAATCTGTTGACTTGTAAAAGTATAACCATGTATTTTTAATGCCTCTTTAGCAGCCTCTATAAACACGCTAGTATCAAATAATGTCCCGTCTAAATCAAATATAAAAGCTTTAATTTCTGAATAATTCTTTATTTCAGACATTTATCTCCTTGATTAATTTGACTAACTATCTCTAAGCTTTAACCTCGCTAATTGTAGAGTCACAATATTCATCGCCGTCTATTAATCTTCTATGCCTTTTGAAAATAAAATTTGAGCCCAATATCTCCTCAACAGCGCCCCTGCAATATTCTATGCAAATGTTGCAGAAAAATGGTTCTCCTTTAAAGGATTCGTTAAATGGACATTTAATAATAACTATTTTCCCGTCTTTTATTCCGTATTTTAACCCAAGAATTATTGCAGCTATTCTAAGGATTTTTTTCGTGTTTTCAACCGTTCTTTCGTTTATTTTAAATATTTCCATAATCTTATTGGCATCTCTTTATTTCACTAAGGAAGAAATAATTGTTCCAGTTGTAGTAGATGCCATCCAACCTCTTTCCTCTATGCTAAGTTTTTCTTTAATTAATTTATGAAGTTCTTCAATTTCTTTCATCTTATCTTTATTGTTTGGGTTGGTTTTAAAAATTCTTAGACGATTTTTACTCATACCTTCGCTAACCTCAATTTTTAATTTTATCTCTGTTGATCCAATCACATCCAAATTTTTTACTAATTAATTCTCCAAACTATTGGGGCTTTGGTATTGTGTTTTCGTACCATTATTTAATCCTATGTTTAAATTTAAATTCATTTGGTATATTCTAAATTTTATAGTTATTTCTATTTTTCAAGCGCAGGGCAGTTCAAGCAACGCATCTCGTCTATTTTTCTCAGCCCGCATGGTGTATAATCTTGGTTCTTTGAATACATAAGTTTAAGTTGAATAAACTCCGGAACAATTGGAGCATTTCCTATATTTACTTCAATGTGTTTAATTCCTGGCTCAATTCTTATCTGTTTATTAATAAATTCTTCTATATCCTCTAAGGTTTTCCCTACAAAAGAAATAATTAGGTTATGTATGCCAGAAGTTTTAAATAAATTAAAAACTAAGGGACAATTCCTAAGTTTTTTTATCAAAATGTTAGCTCCTTCTGTGTCTGTCTCTATCCCTATTGTTGCAGTTACCGGATAAAAGATTTGTGTATTTATGAGAGGTCCTACTCTTAGCACATTCTTACTTATCAGCCTTTCAAACCTTTCCTTTATAGCAGCTGGCGTAACCCCAAGTTTTTTTGCAAGCGTAGTGTATTTGGTCCTACCGTCCTTAAGAAGCTCTGAGATTATAAACCTATCCACTTTATCCAAAGTTTTTTTAGTTTTTATTTTTTTCACCTTTAAAATTAATTTAATTTTTTAAATTTAAATATTACTTTTTTAGGAAAACTTTAAATATAAAAAAAATATTAAAATAGAGAGATGGAAGAGACAGCAATTTGCAAAGTATGTTTAGAACCGATATATAACTTTATTTGCGTAGATTGTTTGAAAGAAGGAGTTAAGAAGTGGATAAGCGTCACAATACCCGAAATAAAAAAAGAATTTTTAAATTTTCATAGAAAAATGATAAACCTTTTCTTTTGTGAAGAAAATGGAATAAAATGCATAAAATGTAAGAGAAAAATAAATATTGTCATTTGTCCATACTGCTATGAAAAGGAAGTGTTTTGGTTAATCTTTTCAAAAAATATTAAGCTCGCTAAAATTTTTTCTAAATTTTTTAACTTTGATTTTCTTGGGGTTGGCTATCTTCCAACATTTACCATTAGAGATTTCCAGCCAGTGGTTTTGAATGAGTCTGAGGAGGAAGAGGATTTAAACATATGCGAAAGTTGTGGGCAAGTTTCTTATGTGAAGAAAAAAAATGGAGTTTGGTTATGCGAAAGTTGTAAAGATGAAGAAAACTATATTGGTTGAAATAGAAGAATCAAATCCCATGTTTCCTGTAATTGAGTACATGTCAAAACAGAAGTGGTGTAGTTATGTTGATAGTATAACTTCTGAAAGAATAGATGGAATCGCAAAAATTATAGTAAAAGAGGGACGCTTAGAAGAGTTTCTTAAAGAAATTCCTTCCTCTACTTTTCATGTTATTGAAAAAAGTTATAATTTCAGAAGAAAAGAAAAAGGAATTTTACCGTTTTGGATCAAATTAAAAATTTATAAAGAAAATTTAAAAGATTTTGAAAATTTTATGGAAAGGACGAAAAACATAACAGAGGCCTATCTTACGCCTGAATATAATTTATTCATGAGGGGCTATGCTAATTTACCCCAAGAAATTGATTTTATTTGGACTAAACTTTTTGAAGAAAATAAAGATGGAATTGACCTAAAAGAAAGAACAATAACATACATTGTACTTAAAACTTTTAAAAAATAGCTATTTGCAATACCCCCTTATTTCCGTTACAAGCCTTTCTATTCTTTCTATTCTTTCGCCCAAGTTAGTGTTTTGAATGTTTAAGCTGTCTAACCTTGTTAAAATCAAGTCTATCTTTGCTTTTAAATTTTCTAAACTAACTTCTTCTAATGTTTTTTCTTTTAATGTTGGTGGTGCTTCTAAGGAAGGTATTAAACTTTCTTTCTTTTTAAAACGCTCTTTAATTCTTGAAAATATTCCCATTAAGTCAACCTCTCCCTCATGACCAAGTTATAAGCTGACCTTATTTCAGCCTCAAGCCTTTCTATTCCAGCTTTATATATTTGTATATATCTCCTCCTTATATTATTATAAATCAAATGATGATAAAGCCAGATGAATGGCTTTATGAATATTTTTTGCCAAACGGTATCTACAGGATATCTTGTAACAATCGTTCCTCCGATTAAAATCTCGTTGCTTCCTTGCTTTGACGGGTCAGAAGGCTGTCTTCCTTGCAGTCTAACCCAAACATAAGCTCTTGTCCATTTGTCTAATCCCTTATCTAAATGAAATCTTACAAAAAACGGCCTTGGGTCATCTGTTATATCCCATCTAAAATCGTCTTCAAAAATATGAACACCCCTTGCTTGAAAAATTCTCATAAGTAAGTCGGGAATTGACCTATAAATTGCAAACGGATTTGGACCACGATACTCTATTACCAAATCCCTTTTTGGTGCTAATATATCATCTTCAAAAATATACGCCATTATACCATCTTTGGTAGCATTGCAAAGAATGATTTAAGCTCTGACTCGATCAAAAACATCCACTCTCTGCACTTCTCAACATACCTTCTCCTTTCTTCTTTATAAAATACCTTATGGTAGAATGTTCTAAAAATCTCATACAAAAAACTTCTTTCCCACGTTGTATCTTGGGGGTATTCTGTCCTGACAACACCCTCAATCTCTATGCTAACCCTTCCTTCCTTACCAAATTCTTTGCTTGGCTTAGCAAAACCTCCTATAGATATTGTAAGTTGCATATAAGAAAATTTGTCAAAGTTTTTTATCACTTCCATTCCAGAGCTGAAAGTTTCTCCCTCTGGGGCCCTTTCCCATTTAAATACCTTCTCTTGGATATTTTCTCTTGGAACTTTTAGCACATTAAGTAAAACATCAAGTAGCTTTTCATAAGCTTTTTGCGGGTTTGGACCACTATAAGTTATATCTATCCTTGGCCTAAGTGTTAGACATAATTCTTCCATTAAGAGTTTTGTCCTAGCGAAAACTGGCATATTCTCTAATTAAATTTTATCAAAAACAATATTTAATTATGAAGAGTTTACTCGGAGTGTTTTTATCTTTCATTGGATTTTATCTTTTAATAAAATTATCTGAAACAGAAGACCCATTAACATTTCAAATTAGTGCAATTTTTAGCATCCCGCTAATTTACTTTGGTCTAAAATTATTGGTGTTCGGATGATATTTAAAATATTTGGAGCAATTTTAATTTTATTTGGTTTCTTTTTAATTTTTTTATTTCCCGAATGGAAGGAATTTGAATATAAACCTTTTACAAGACTTGCACTTTTGATTGGCATATTCTTCATACTTTTTGGAATATATCTTTTGAGGAGATAGAATGGTGGTTATCGAAACTCTATGGAAAACAAAAGAAGTGGCAGAATCTATTACAAGAAGTACTTCAGAGGGATTTATAATAGAAGGACAGGCATTTCATGTTTCGCCTTATAATCAAAGAATAATTCTAGATTTAACCACTCCGCCCGGAAAAGGAAGTGGTATTTTACTTGGGTTTCTTTTTCAGTTGAGAAAATGGGGACTACACGTTGAAAAGGTTGATGAGTGGTTAGAAATCTCACCTGTTCATGCCCCTTATTATGAAATAACAATAAGGCAAAAACAAACACTTGAGAGACAAATAAAAGAGGGGCTAGCAGGTATTTCTTCTGCCGTTTCTGATTTTGAGCTTTTGTGGCATGATCTGAGAAAATACAAAGAGTATATGGACTATTTTGAAATGATAGAAAGGGGAAAAAAGGAAAAAAATCCTGAACTTATTTCAAGGGGGGAACAAAGCCTAAAATCTGTTTTTATCGATATGGTTGATGTCCACACAGGAGAGGGAATAGCACTTAAGTTGATTGCACCAAGATGGCCTACCATAATCTCAGACTTTATGAAGTTAACCGATAAAGACATTGACCCAAAGGAAATAGCAACCAAGTACAAAGTATCAGAGGCAGAAGGTGTTGTGCTCGCAACAAAAAACAAGCTTTTCTTAGAATGGATTAAAATGTTCAGGGAGACTGTAGAAGATAGGTATAAGAGGATTAAAGGATTGATGGAAGCTAGAAAAAAATCTATAGACGAATACAAAACAATGTTAAAACCGTATATAACAAGATATAGGGCAATAAGAGAATTGGGCGAAACACCACAAGGAAGAAGAACATTAGAGGCAATTTCTTGGTTCAGACCAGCAGCACATGCTATTTCTATAGATATTTCAACCATATGGGCATGGCGTGGTTATCATCCGCCAGAATTTTTTAAAGTCCCTGCTGAAGTATATGAAGAAAAAAAAGACATATTCAAGATCGATTTTCCAGCTGAATTCAAAGAATCTTTAAAAATAGCTTTTAAGAATAATCCTGCACTGGCTGCAAAATATGGTAAAATTTCAACTTCACCTACAGGCATAGAACCTTTGGACGAATGGGTATTGAAACTTATGCCATATATAGAAAACTATTACAAAATAAAATTTACCATTTCTGATTTGCTTGAAGCAAGAGAAAAGTTATTTGCCACGCTTGGAGGAAGAAGAGATCCTTATTTCATGGTCCTTGAATTTACAGTCTCAAGGACTGTAATTAGAATGCCTGATGGCAGTGAAATAGAAGACCTTTTTTTCGAACCATTCAGAGCTTACATGGATACACAAAATGTTGTATTCTTGAGAATACTTGAATTAAAAGCAAAAGAAAAGGAGTTAGAGAATTACATATCTCAAATGCTTGGAGAAACTGTGGAGAAAAGGGGTGAATCAGTGCTTATTGAAGACATAGTTAAGGAAGAATATCCGACTCTTTTGAAAGGTAGAGAAAAGACAGAAGAGATAAAAAAATCTACAAAAAAAGAAAAGGTTTTACGGTATCTTATTAAACCAGGTCCATATGAAACAACTTTTGATGATAGAGTAAGTGGAATGTACTTTAGGGAAATAGCTGATGTAATTTGGAGGCCTGCCCTAAACTATCTTAAAGGGTCTGTTGGTGTGCCTGGCTTTAGAACACTATAAATTACATTTGAAGAAAAAAGAAATATTATATAGATTGTTATGGCTTATGTTGTTGGAATATCAAGTGGTGCTTTTGGTGTAGCTGCTACAGAAGAAAGACCCCAACTTTTGGGTTTGTTCAAAAAAGCTCAGTACTCTGTCACTCAAGGAGTAAGGTTTGTTCAAATAGATTTAGAATCTGTGTCAGAATTTGAAGAACCTGGATTAGAAGAAAAGATGAAAAAGGATGTAATCGAAAAACTTGGAATATCTTTCGGTATTCACAGTGAAACAAAGGCTTTTGGGGTTGAAGCAGCAGAACTAGATTCTGCAATCAGAGAAGAATATGAAAGGGCACATCGAAGATTCATTGAAATACTTGAAAAATCTATAAAAATTGGTTCAAAATATTTGCTTTTTCATTCCTCTGAATCAGATCCGTTCACATTGCTTGCACTTAGGACACAACCTGCAGACATTGTTGATTTTTATGGAAGACCTTTTAGTGAATTCTTAAAAGAAAACGAATGGCTTCTTGACTGGATTATGGGCGAGGGAGAATGGAAGGATAAAGAGGGGGGGCAATTCATATGGGTAGAAATACTACATAGAACACTTAAAAATTATTTGGCTCTTATTATGGAAGAGAAAAAGGAAAGATACATAATGGAAGAGAAAAAGGAACCCTCAGAGGAATGGCTAGAAGAAGTAATAAAAAGGGAGAGAAAAAGTCTGAGGGAATATTTCGTGGATTTGGTTTCTTCAAGGGCATTGCATTATGGTCCTGAAAGATGGGCATATTATTTAATAGCAAAATGGATGGAAAAAAACAAAGAAAAAGAACCACTTTGGGAAAAAATTGTTAGAACCAACATAGAGTTTTTTGCAAAAAGAGATGGTATGAGTTTAGAAGAATGGGCAGAAAAAAACAAAATAAACCTTCAAAACTTATCTATAGACGATAAATTTTTTAGGGAGCATACAGAGCTTTGGGTTCCTGCTGTTTCTGCAAAGTACATCTGGGGGCATCTAAACCCAATAGATCCTAAGTTTAAAGACCCAAAAAAATATATTGAAAATTCTGGTATTGTTTTGGTACTTGAATCGCCAATGGGAGGGAGAGGAATAGAAGAGTGGTTAAGGTTTTATAATCCAGCCCATATTTACCATCTTGCAGAAATTGTTGGAAAAAAATACATTCAAATTGCTCTTGATTTAGAACACATGCTAAGCTTAAGACTTGATCCAGAAATTGTAATAGATTTGTTTCCAAAAAATGGAGGAGAGTATGTAAAGGTAATACACGCAGGCTGGCCTTCTACCTTAGCTCCTGCCCATGTTCCGATTCCTCTTGGATCCGAACAACAACAGTACCTTTACAAAATCTATTACAAGCTAAGAGAAAAGGGGTTTGGTTTAGATCCCAAGGAGGATGTATACATAATATTTGAAAGGGGACCATTTCCGATCCAACAAACTATTGTTGCTCTTAAAAAGATAGTTGAGTTTTTGGAAAAAAACATTAAACCAGAAGATTTGATAAAATATCCTGAATTTTTTGGAATAGAAATGAAAGAAATCGCCTCTTTCGAAAGACAAAAGGCTATCATCTCAGAACATTTTTTTGATCCACTAAAGGATTTGTTGGCAGTGCCAGAAGAAAAATGGTCTTTTCTTGGAAAGGAGGCAATGGGAAAACCTGGTGTAACAGGAGAAAAATGGGAAAAAGAAGAATTGAAATAATCTATTTGCACACTGCTCTTAAGCTACATTTTTTACATTCTCCAGAACAATCGTTATCAGCAATGTAAATTCTATTAACTTCATCTCTCAAATCATATTCTCCTATTTTTGGAAAATTAAAGAATAATATTGGGCTTGGGTATAGTATAAAACTATAACTTTTTTTGTGTTTTAAGTTTTTTTGTGTATATTTAATTTTTTCAGACGGCGGTTCATCGGACGACATTAAACACAACTCTATTTTATTATAGTAAATAACTCTCTTATAAATTTTTTGTTAACTTTAAAGAATGGTCCTTTCAATTATTCAATTATTGGGAAATGTATGAAGATAATTAATTTCGCATGTTCTTGATTAAGTTATATTTTAATTAACTTTTTAATTAACCACTTATCAGTGATATTAATATTTAAATACACCTGAAGTTAAAAGTTATATATGTCATTTGAAAAACTTGAAAAGGAGTTGGAAGAAACAAATATAGTAAAAAAAGAGGAGGAAGAATTAAAAAGACCCCCAAAGGAAATTTATTCTAAGGTTATTAAATTTACAAACGAAATAAGAAAACAGTACGGAGAAACAATTAAATCTGTTTTACTGTTCGGATCGGCTGTAAGAGGCACTATGACAGAAGGAAGTGACGCAGATGTTTGGGTAATTTTGGACGATACAGCAACAAAGGGAACAGAAGATCTAGAAAAGATAAATACCCATATTTATTTGATCGCATACGAACTGAAAGATCTGCACATTCAAACAACAACACTCACTGAATTCTGGAACTGGGTAAAGGCAGGTTCTCCAGAGCTTGTAAATTTTTTAAGGTATGGGTTAGCAATTTATGATACTGGCTTTATCAAACCTGTTCAAAGAATGCTTTCTATGGGTTTAATTCCACCAAGTGAAGAAACCATAGGTTTAAAAGCAAGAGCATCAGAAGCAAGGATTAAAAAGATTAAGCTTGACATGAAGAGTATGATATTCGATTTAAGATATAGCATGCTAGACATATGCCAAGCAGTTATCATGTATTTTTATAAAGCCCAACCAGACGCAAAATCAATTCCAGAATTTTTAGAAAGGCTTGTAAATGAGAAAAAATTAGAAGAGGGGTGGGAAGAAAAATTTAAAGAATTGGACACATTATGGAAAGATATTGACCACAAGAAAATAGAAGAAGTTACTACAGAGCATTTGGAAAAGGCTATAAAAATTGCAGTTGAGTTTGTAGATAGATTAAAGAAGTTATTACCAGAAGATATAATTGGCGAAGAAATATAGTGATTTATATGGAAAATGAAGATAAGGGGAAGAGGGGAAGAAAAGAGAGGGAAGAAAAAAGTGAAACCAAAGAAGAAAGGATGAAAGAAATAAAGGAATTTTCAAAAAAAGTTTTGGAAAAATACGGGAAGTATATTAAGTGCATAGTGATGATGGGTTCTGTGGCAAGAGAAGAATTTAAACCGAAAAGTGATATAGACGTTTTTGTTGTCATAGATGATACTTCTTTTAATATAACACCAGAACTACATGAAAAAATAGATGAAGACTTAGAAAAAATTGCAGAAAAAATCTCAAAAAGAATATCTGTTCAGCCCACATATACATTAACTGAATTTTGGGATTATGCAAGAGTATGTCATCCAATAATATACAATTTCATAAAAGAAGGTGTTGCAATATACGATATTGGTTTTTTTGCTCCAATAAAAAAATTACTTGAAATGGGAAAAATACCCGCCACAAGAGAGGCAATAGAAAGCTACATGGAAGGTGCTCCAAAAAAACTTATTAGGGCAAAAACAGTAAAGCTTTTGATGCTTGCTGAGGATTGCTATTATGCAATGCTAAATACTGCGCAGGCTGTTCTTATGTTTATGGGAATTTCTCCTCCTGTTCCATCAAAGGCCTATGAGGAGGTTAAAAAATTTCTTGTAGAACCTGGGATTTTAGAGCCAGAATATGCTGAGTGGTTAAGAGAAATAATAGAAATAAGGAAAAAGATTGAACACAAGGAGTTAATGGAAGTTAGTGGGGCATTTGTTGATGAATGGATTTCTAAGTCAGAAAAGTTTGTTGAAAAAATGTTTAACTTATTAGGTGCGCTAGAACTAAAAAAGAGGGAAAAGATAATTGAAAGAACGTATGAAGTTATGGTAAAGGCTGCCACAACTGCTTTAAAAAGTTTGAATAAAATGCCTGAAAAAGAAGAGGAAATACCATTAGCTTTTAAAAAAGAATTTGTAGAAGGAAAGCTTATAGAAAACTATTATTGGGATGTTTGGAAAAAAATAGAAGATATGAAAAAGACAAGTGAACAAAAGAAGGTTGAAGAAATACCAGAGAAGGAAGTATATGAGATGAGGGAATATGTAAGAAAACTAATTCACGACCTAGCTAGAGTTTTAAAAGAAAAGGAAATAAACAAACAATAATTGTTTGACCCAAAAAATCTTTTAACATATCAATTTCGAATAACAATTATGTACATTGAAATCTGCAAACATATTCTTATAGCTAAGAAATTTAAACTGGTTTCACAATTTTGAAATATGAAAGTTTATACAATAGGGCATAGTACAAGAAATTTTGAAGAATTCTTAAACATTTTAAAGAAATTCAACATTCTGGTTGTGATAGATGTTCGCCGTTTTCCCTCAAGCAGAAAATTTCCTTGGTTTAACAAAGAAAATCTAGAGAAAGAATTAACAAAAAACAAAATAGAATATATTCACTTTCCTGAACTCGGCGGTTATAGAAATGAAGGATATGAAGCTTTCAGCAAAAGTGAATTTTTTTTTCAGGGCTTAGACAAACTAATAAAATTAATTGATAAGAAAATTTCAGCTATACTGTGTTCTGAAATTTTATGGTGGCGCTGTCATCGAAGATATATTGCTAATGCTTTAGTAGAGAAAGGATTTGAAGTGATTCATGTGCTCGATGAAGAGAAAACTCAAGAGCATAAACCAAAAGAGAAAGAAATTGAAGAGAAGATGAAGCTTAAGGTTTGGTGCGATAAAAAACCAAGAAATATCAAAAAGAATGAAAAATTAAATTTTATCTATCTTTAAAATTTTTCTAAAATAAAATATTAACATGCTAACTTTGATTTCCATCTTAATTGCAACTTTTTTAGTAAGCCTAATAGCTTTTATCGGTATGATAACATTTTTAGTTAAAAAAAATCTTATGCGCAAAGCCCTTTTATTTCTTATTTCCCTTTCAGCAGGAGTTTTGCTTGGAAGTTCTTTTTTCCATTTAATCCTTGAGGCCTTAGAATTTTTGTCTTACAAAGAAATTTCTTTTTTCACCGTACTTGGTTTTATAATTTTATTCTTCGTTGAAAAAATAATTCACTGGCATCATTGCCACAGGTTTAGATGTAAAATACATACCTTTGGATACATTAATATCATCGGCGACGCTGTACATAATTTTATAGACGGCTTAATAATAGCTGCAAGCTTTCTTTCAAGTTTTAAATTGGGTTTATCTACAACATTGGCAGTAATTTTACATGAAATTCCACAAGAAATCGGTGATTTCGGAGTTTTGGTTTATTCCGGCTTCAGTAAAAAGAAGGCTTTGTTTTTCAATTTTCTTTCAGCTTTGATTTCGGTTTGTGGCAGTCTATTTGGATATTTCATCTCTTTTGAATATGTTTTAAATTTTTTACTCCCTTTTGCAGCAGGTGGTTTTATATACATAGCAGCAAGTGACCTAATCCCAGAAATAAAAAAAGAAACCAGAATAAGAAGATATTTAACTGAATTTGGTGTATTTTTGTTTGGAATTTTGTTGATGTATTTTTTTGCTTTTGTTTTTAAAACTTAAAAAATATTTACAACATTTATCGGAATTATCGGAAGTTTAGTTTCAAAAATCTCATTTCTATTTCTTATTCTTTAATTAAATAAAAGGTGATGTCATGAATGAAAAAAATATTGAAAATAATAGAAGACCGTTTGATAATGGCTTTATAAGTATTGGTCAAGGAAAGGGAATAAAGTGGGTTCTATGGGAAAATAATGTGACATTTCAAAGACAGGAAAAATTTGGAGATCAATGGCAAACCGTAGAAGAGTTTCATGCTCCATTGAGTCTACTTAAAGAAATAGCATGGAGAATAAGTCATTGGCTTGCAATAATAGACCAGAAAATGAACGAAAAAAAGTAAATCATTCTTCCTTTGCTTTCTTTTCCACTTCTTCTTCAATTCCCATCTTTTCAACAAGCTCTTTGTATCTGTTTCTAATTGTAACTTCTGTGATACCACAAATATCTGCCACTTCTCTTTGAGTCCTTTTTTCTCCTACCAAAACACAGGCAATATAAATTGCAGCAGCTGCCACTCCTGTCGGTCCTTTTCCAGAGGTCACATCATGTTTTTTAGCTCTCTTCAATATTTCTATTGCCTTTGCCTGAACCCTATCGCTTAATCCAAGCATTGAACAAAACCTTGGAACAAAGGTTATTGGGTCTGCAGGTAAAATTCTAATTGCAAGTTCGCGAGCAACATATCTATAAGTTCTTCCTATTTCCCTTTTATCTACACCAGAAGCCTCAGCAATTTCATCCAGCGTGCGGGGAGAACCAAATTCCCTTGAGACAGTATAAGTTAAAGCTGCTATCACACTTTCTATACTTCTTCCTCTAACAAGTCCTTTATTAACAGCTTCTTCATAATACCTTGCAATTCTCTCATGTATAGTTCTTGGTAAATTCAAGAAAGAAACTATTCTTTGAAGTTCTGAAAGAGCAAAACTTAGGTTTCTATCTCTAGACTTTATTAATCTTTTATGCCATTTAGTTAGCCTATAATACTGTGCCCTTTTCTTTGTAGGAACTTTATATAATTCTCCTAACCCCTTCCCTATTTCTGTTGTAAGTCCTTTATCGTGTTTAGTAAAAGTTAATGGTGCGCCTCCTCTTGCCCTTCTAGACATTTGCTCTGAATCAAATGCACGCCACTCCTGTCCTGTGTCAATTATCTCTTCCTTCAAAACTCCACCGCAATCTCTACAAAACAGCTCTCCTCTTACAACATCCTCAACTAAATTAAAACTTCCACAATCTGGACATCTCAATGTCTTTTTTTTCATTTCACCACTTTAAGGTAATTATTTAATTTTCCTAATAAATGATACGCCGTTAAATATTTAAATCTTTCTATTTTGCTATTTATCAACTTTTCGTATACTCAGATTTTAAAAAAATATTGGGTGTTGGCTTAACTATATCAATAGAACTTCTTGGAAATCTTATTAGTTTTTCTCCACATATTGGACATTCTTTTTCTTTTTCAAAATATTTTTTACAATTTTTGCAATAATTTCCCCAAGTTATTAATTTTTTTATTTTTTCACTAAATATTGAAACATAACCAATACCAATTTTTTCAGCAACATTTTGAATATTCCTATCATCTGAAATTATTGTACAATTTTTTTCCTTTGCTAGTGCCAAAACCTCTATATCTGTAGAAGAAAGTTTTTTCAGGTCGCTAGTTTCTATAGCAATTTTTTTTATTTCCTCTATAATTTCCTTTTTTGGTTCAACTACCTTAATCTCTAGTGCACTCAACTTCATCTTTGTCATTCTATCTTTTACTTCCTCTATCACAGAGTTTACTGTGAACATTTCTTCAAAGTTCCTAAAATCTGTCAAATAAATCAAAGAGGAAGTATCAAGAACCACTCTCATGATTTTTATATTTAAAAATAAAATATATATGAAAGATTGAAATGGTTAAATCTTTCCCGATATCCTCAATAGAAAAAGTTGCAAAAAGGGCTGGGTGTGAAAGAATTTCATTTTCAGCGCTAGAAAGTTTGAGAGAAACTTTGCTTGAAATTTCAGAGAAAATTGCGATTGATGCTGTGGCTGTAGCAAAGCATGCAAAAAGGGTAACTGTTAAAAGGGAAGATATTATATTGGCTACAAGGAAGTGATTTTTTGGAAAAAACAACTTCAAGTATAAAGGACTTAAAGCCTGGTGGGTTTGTTTTAATAGAAGATGTTCCGTGTAGAGTTGAAAAAGTAGCTATTTCAACATCGGGTAAAGATTGAAAAAAACAATCGCCCAAACACGGAGCAGCAAAAGCTAGAGTTGATGCCATAGGTCTATTTGATAATAGAAGGAGAAGCATAGTTAAGCCTGCTGATGAAACAGTAGAGGTTCCAATAATAATTAAAAAAAATGCACAAATTTTATCAGTAATCGGAGAAAAAGTTCAACTTATGGACCTAGAAGATTTTTCTGTTTTTGAGTTAGACATTCCAGAAGAAATGAAAGGAAGTTTGCAGGCTGGAAATGAAATACAATACTTTGAAGTAGTAGGAATTAAAACCATTAAACAAATTAAATAATTTAAATTTCTCTTCTACTTACTTTTTACCAGGAAAAAAAGAATAAATGCTGTTTCTTTGCTATAAAAAAATTCAAGAACTACCATAGGATGGTTGTTTATCAAGGTCAGGCAACCTCAGGCTTTTAGTGGCAGCCAGCTGAGTACCTCGCTCGAAAGCTTGGTACTTACACTGCTGCTCTATCAAGCTTGTAGTCTACAAGGGCCTTTGTCGCTCTTCCGCTCCTTTCGGAGCAGTTGAGCGATTGGCTGTCTATTTTTCCGGATGGCTTCGTCCTTAGTTAGACAAGTATAGCACTTAGTTTAAGTGCTATACTTTATGCCTTCCTGCTAATGGAGTTTAAACTCCATTAGTTTCAGGACTTATCCATGATGGCGTGGCTGCCCGGCTGCAATCACAGCCGGTACACTAGAGGCCACGGATGGGTGTTCCTTTCGTACTCACCCATCCTTCCGGTCAGACAGCCAGCACCTCGAGTAGATAGCGACCGAACTGTCTCACGACGTTCTGAACCCAGCTAATGTTCCCCTTTAATCAGTGGACACCTGCACCCTTGGCTGCTACTGCACAGCCAGGAGGGGGAAAGCCGACAGCGACGCACCAACGCGCCGGGTCAATTTATCTCGCTTCTGGGAATCGAAGACTCCATAAAGCTGTGGACTTTCACCGGCCACGGGCCCATTATCCCCGAGGTAGCTTTTCTGATACCGCTCACTCCCATCAAGGGAAATGAACGTCTCGTTAGCCCATGCTTTCGCAGCTGGACTTCTCGCTTTGTGAAGTCCAGTCAGGCTGGCTTTTGCGCTTACACTCTACTCAGGATTTCTTTAGGGTGATAGAAGTTAATTCATTAGCTACCTCACTTCTCATCTTAAATCAATCTGGAGCAGTATAATCATTCAACTTCTATCATGACCCTGATGAGCCAACCTTTGGGCACCCTTGATCTCTTGTCAAGGGTGTACCGCCCCAGCCGAACTGCCCGCCAGATGCTGTCCTCTTTCGAGTTAGCGATTCGGTTGAGGAGGGGTGGTGTTACACTTTCCTCTCAGCTTTTGCCCGGAGGCTAAGCCTAATAGCGAGTACCACCTACGCTCTGCAACCGCAACCGAATCGCAACATCAAGCTGCAGTAAAGCTCTACGGGGTCTTCGTTTCCCACTCGAGGTCTCTGGCCTATTCACCAGAACAGCAATTTCGCTGGGTCCCAGCCTAGGACAGCGAGGAAGTCGTTACGCCATTGAGACGGGCCGTCAATTAAACGGCAAGGGATTACGCTACTTTACGACGGTCAGAGTTACCGCCGCCGTTTACCGGGGCTTCTTCCTGTTGGACCAGGCTTTCACACACCGGCACTGGGCAGGCATCAGAGACTGTACACATGCTTTCGCACTTGCAGTCTCCTATGTTTTTGTTAAACAGTCGCTTCCTCCTTGTCACTGCGACCTGCTGTCCCACCCCACTTGCCCTGCTTAGCAGGACTTGTGGTTAGAGACTACAGGCACCCCTTCTAGCTAACATACGGGGCCAATTTGCCGATTTCCCTAGGCTGGGTTCTCCCAACAGGCCATTGCCTTCTCAGCAAGCATACCTGTGTCGGTTCTCGGTACGGTCATGAAGGATCCGTTGAAGTTCTTTTTCACGGACTCCAGGAATCGGTCGAACTTCGCATACGCGAAGCTATTCCCACTTTCATCTGCTTCTCCTCTTTATGAGACTCCACAGACTTCAGTGGTTAACTTGCGTCGACCTATCCCGAAGTGTCAGAACTTCAACTTGCGTTGCCGCATGTACCTTCATGGCATGGGAATATTAACCCATCTCCCATTTGACCGGTTCGGTTAAGATCGGTCTTAGGACCGGCTAACCGCCAGTTGACGAACATTGCTGGCAAACCCTTATGCTTTAGGCCGTTGGGAATTGAGGATAAATATCTTTCTCACCCAACTATGCTGCTACTCATGGCAGGATCTTCATTTCCTTGCGGTCCACTTGTTCTTACGAACAAGCTTCTACCCACAAGGAACGCCTTCTTACCCTTGCTTTCGCAAGCTTGGGTATCGGTAACCAGCTTAGTCCCTTCCATTTTCAGGGCAGAAACTCTCGGCGGGTAAGCTGTTACGCACTTTTTAACTGATGGCTGCTTCTAAGCCTACAGTCCCGCTGTCTAAGAGTTTCCACTCCCTTCTTCACTTAGCTGGTATTTTGGGACCTTAACCCAAGTCCGGGTTGTTTCCCTCTCGGAGGCTGAGCTTACCCCAACCCCCTCACTCCGGCCTTCTAAGACGCTAACAGATTCTGAGTTGGACAGGATGGCTGAGCCTTTCGGCCCTTCACCACCCAATCCGTAGCTTTACCCTGTTAGCTGTCTCCGGCCAGGCTGTACTGAGGTACATTTCAGAAGGAACCAGCTATCACCAGTTTCGATTGGCTTTTCACCCCTAACCCAAGGTTACCCGAGTGATTGGACCTCAACATCGGTATCGGGCTTCCATTTCGCTTTCGCGAAACTTCACCCTACCTTGGGTTAGATCAACTGGCTTCTGGTCTTATCCCAGCGACTTCAGGCACTTTCATACCCAGCACCACGCTCTTAATGAGCTACGTGCTTTTCGCTTTCGCTACGGATCCGGAGCTTAAACTCCTTATCCTCGCCGCTGAGATAAACTCCCTGCCCCGTTTTTCAGAACGGATGCTAGGACACTGTAAGCTGCTCTTAGTACTATTTCCTCTCGGAAATTTCCTTCAGAGCAGCACCTTTCATGCCCTAGCTGACTATCTCCATCTTGGTTTCAGGCTCTTTTCACCTCCCTTTCGGGATACTTTTCAGCTTTCTTTCACAATACTATTGCGCTATCGGACTTGGTTAGTATTTAGGGTTGGATGTTGATGCCACCCAGATTCCTGCTCCATATCCAAGGAACAGTACTCAGGATGCTTGGCATTTTCCTTCTCTCCTTCCTCTACGAGGCTATCACTCTCTAAGGCGGTTCTTTCCAGAACACTTCGAGTCGGAGAGTTAGGAAAGACCCAAGTCCTACAACTCCACATCCTTTCTTTCTTTTCGAAAGAAAGTTCGGTTTGCCCTTTACCCCTTTCACTCGCCGTTACTCAGGGTATCTCAATTGATTTCTTTTCCTGCGCCTACTAAGATGCTTCACTTCGGCGCGTTCCTCTCCCTTTCGGGATAGCTCTTTAAGAGCTGGGAATCCCATTGATAGATCCTGGGGTCAATTCCTCCATGCGGATAACCCAGGCTTATCGCAACTTGGTACGTACTTCATCAGCTAACCAAGCCAAGCCATCCACCAAGTGGAGTGGTGTTGCCAGACCTCTTTGACCAACCATCCTATGGTAGTTTCATCTTTATTGGTTTCATATAGACAGTTCGCTCTTCATAATTTCAGACGCTGTCAGTTAAATCATCAACCTCAGCTCTTCACCCCATACACTTGTAAGGAGTTGCATCATATGCTCGCAAGGTGTCCATTTCTTCATGTTTTATCAGAAGAAATGAAAAGCTCATCGCTAAACAAAAGGCCGATGCTACATTTAAGCAGACATAATGACACCGGCAAAATATTATTTTATTTAATAATTTATAAAGATTACTGTTCTTGGTTTTAATGCTACTATATAAATGGCATCACATAGGATGTTGGTCTGTTAATAGACACAGCATGCTTTATTTTGACTATGCACATAACAACAAAATACTTTTAGTCAATAAGCAAGGGTTTAATGATTAAATTTTGTCCTGCCCAATAAACAGTTCCATCATTATCAATTAGATACTTTATTTCTGACTCAGTTTTCTTCCAATAAATTTCTGTTCCCTGTGGACAATACTTGTCAAGATAGTTTTTTATTTTTTCATAATTCATTTCCTGTATAATTTCTACAGGAAATGAAATTATTTGACCTGGCCCAAGTCCTTTACATTTTATTCGTTCAACAAAAACCCCTTCCTGCCTTTTCTCCCACTTTTCATATTTTGAAGTTGCAGGAACAACAAAAACATAAGCTGATTTATTAGGTCCCAGCCAATATTTGTCTCCATTCCAACCTCTTTTTTCTACAGACACAAAATCTTCAAAAAAATTCATTTCCTGAATTGCTTCTGCTTCACTTAATTCCCTATGTTTAAGTAATTCTTCTTTTGTTTTTTGTATTATTTCATTGAAGTATCGATTAAAAACCATAAGCGCTTCACTTTCTGAAGTGATGGTTGAATTGGAATAGAAAACTGGAATAGCAGAGAGAACAAGATAACCTCCTCTTCCAGAAGGTTTAGGTAACATGAAATATGAAGTTAATAAAATTGCTGAAAAAATTACTACCAAACCCAAAATTAAAATTTTTGTTCTCATAATTCTCAAATATACTTCAATTCTAAAAATATTTAAGACTATGTTTTTTGTTTGGTAAATACCTAACTACCTGTTTTAAATTTGTGGAAAAAACAGTTCCATAATCACATAAAAAATAAAAAACCAATTGTATTTTCCGGTCGGATTGAGAAACTTTTTTGGTTAAAGAATATAAAAACTAAAAAAACGGTTTATTTTAATCTTTTTCTGGGTTCCTTGATATTGTTTTCTACCATATCGTTAATATACTTTGGAAGTAATAGAGCAACTACACCAGGAGTTTCGGTATACATAAAACTAATACCTAATTCTTTCAACTCGGTTAAAGTAATTAGAGGCCTACTTTTGTGAGATTTATCTAATATTACATTATACTCTCCCTCGCCTTTAGCAACAAGCCAACGTACCCTATAGTCTTTCAAACCGAATGTTAATTCATCATAATGATCGCATTCTAAAATTAATTCTGGGAAACTTAGAGCCCCTACTTTCTCCAGTTCCCTGTAATTTATTGGGTTTGGTAGACGATTTACAATAAAAGACTTCCCAATAAATAGTATCATTAGTTTATCTCCAGAAGAAATGTCTTCAATACTTGGAGGTTTTGGTGAACGTTCTTCTAATCTTTCCTCTTCTATCTTATTTCTGGCAAGATTAAGAATTGTAGTTTTCTCTTTTATCGCTTCTTGCTCATTTAAAGTGTTTAATGATTTCATGTAATTTTTTATATCTTCTTTTTCGGCTCCCAATTCTTCGAGTGCATTTACCAATTCTGAATCTGAAATTTTCCGATAAAACATAAGTAATCTCTTACGCTTCCCAGTTGGAGGTAAAGTGGTAAAACAAATGTTTTTATATTCTTCACATAATATATAGAAACCCGTTAAAATATAGAAATAAGATTGATATCCAGGAGGTAGGCCCAACTCAACTAGTAATGTATCCATTTGATCTCTCGGAATTATATACCCTTCATTTTCTAATAAATTTTTGAGTTTTTCTAGAAATTCGCGTTTAAACCTTGTCACATACATTTTTTGTTCAAATCCTGAAGGCGCAAGCCAGTAATACGCATCTTCAGAAACAGAGTAACCAATTGAACAGGGGGTGCCTCTTGCACTCAAAGTTTCTTTTTTTATTTTGAAATCTGGTGGTAGTTTTGGAGGTTGCATATCTGCCTTTGATTTTGTTTTTGTTTCTTCTACCATGTTCTCACTCTTAAGTAATTAATAAATTTAAATTTAAATACATTTCCTTCCAAAATTTTGACTTATGCAAATTTACAATTTCTTTTTTTAAACCCCCTCTAAACATTTATTTTTAAATCTTTGCTTCTTTTCATCTTTTTTTGATTGGAGTTTTTGTAATCGTTTAAATAAAAAAACTAAACTAAATTATGAAAAAAATTGTAATCTTAGCTGTTTTGTTTTTATCAGCCAAGCTGGTTTTAGCCTTAGAACCTTTTTGTGGTTGGTCTACTTATGCTTCTTGCTCAAAAGACTCTGAATGTAAAGCTGGAGGTTGCAGTAGCCAAGTTTGTGAAAAAATTGGAGAAGGTACTATCACTACTTGTGAGTTCAAAGATTGTTATGTAGCGGAAAAATACAACCTAACTTGCCAATGTATAAACAACCAATGCCAGTGGGATATCAAGATAAAACACCACCCACAAAACGCCAATTTTATTCAATTGCTTTTAATTTTTGAAGAGATAAACTAAAATATAATATTAAACAATATAAAAATTGGAAAAATATGAGTAATGATATTGATAAAATTTTGGAAAAATATAACATATTAACAGATCAAATTTTTAACTTTACACCTTATGTTAATGTTCTCCTTCAAGAAATAGAATTTCTTGGTGCAAATTTAAAAATATACAAAGAGTTAGATAAAATTCATAAAGAATCTTCTGAAAAAATAACTAATGTGATTAAAAAGATGGAAAAAACTTTAGAAAAAATTCAAAAAGAATTGAGGTCTGCGTCCAAAAAATTTAATTTAAATTTTGATTTAAAAAAATAATAAATAATGAATTTTGACGTACTATTCCGAATAGCTGAAATGTTTGGATTGCCCTTTTATTTTCTTGAGTGGCCTTTGATCCTAACAAATTTAATAATACCATTCGTAATTTTCGCTTATGCACTTGAATGTATTATGGAAAAAATAAGGATATTTTATAACCCAAAAGTTAATTTGGCAATTGCTATAGCAATTTCATTCTGTATGCTCCCTTTCATACCAATGTTGAGTTTTGTTATGGCTCCGTCTTCTATTTTTGTTATCGGTTTTTTAAAAATTGGTGGGGCAAAAGGATTTGTTCTTGGTATGGTCTTAGCTGCTTTATATTGGATTTTTATTCCAGTTTTGATAATTATCCTTTCCCAATTTTAATACTTTTTTTAATTTCTTTGAATTTAATATTTTTACCTTCAATAAATCTAAATTTTTAACGTCAAAATTAAAGTGATGAGAAAGCCAAAAAAGGTTGTAAGTCATAGCTTGGCAGCAGTTGCTACATTAGGATTTTTGCTGGAAAAACTTCAAGATACTCTTTTACCGGAAGAATATAATATCAAAAGTGGTACACTTAAAGGATTTCACGACGTGTCACATTCTATAGCAAACATAGAAAATATATTTAGCCTTAATGAAATGAAAAAGGATAGGTTTTATATGGATGGTGTTGACCCGACATTGATATTAAGAAAAACTTTTGCAAACATTTTTGATTCGATAATAATAGGTTTCCCTCTTTGGAACTCAATAACAAAATCATTATTTGGAACGCCTATATGGGTTCCTTTTTATATGCAAACCACAACTTTTATGCGATTTGGTTGGGATTTTTTATACATAGCAAAATCTTTTGCTTCAAGAGCAAGAGAAATTTCTGAAAAATATAGTGCCTTAGAAGCAAAAAAGTTTATGAGAATTGAAAACATTTTGGAAAAAAGTAGGGCTGGACTTAAAATAGCAACCCAGGCATTTGACTATTTAAACTACAGAGAAATTTTGGAATGGTATAAAAGGAGAAAGGAAAGGGGGGAACAGCCCTCAGAATACACAATTAATGAAAAGCTTGTTATAGACAAAAAGAGTATGTATAAAGATATACTAATGGGTGAAGCTAAACTCTTCTTGGAGTTTGCAGAAAATGTTTTAGACCATTGGCGTCGTTTATATAAAGAAGTGGGAATAAAAGAAGGACTCAATAGAATCATAAAAGAATATAGAAAAAAGGAAGAAATAATCTATAGTTACTTAAACCCTAAAAATAATTGAGAATTAATTTAAAAAAATAATGGACCGGCGGGGATTTGAACCCCGAGCTTGCAGAGGTTTAAACTTCTCCGCTTTGCATTCGCCTTTTTATAGAGCGGCGATCTACCATTGATCTACCGGCCCTCCGTTTAAATTAATTATTATCTTTCTGAATACTCAAAAGTATGTTTGAAGCTTTCCGATTTACTCTGTAACACCAACCAGTTTAATTTCTTTTTATTTTTGAAACTTTTAAAGAGTATCTTATTTTTTTCAAAATAAAAGAAATTAAAATAATCTTTTGATGCTTCTGGTGGTCATTAAAAAGATGAATAAAATTTTTTTCTTCCATTTAGCTTGTTGAAAAGATGAATAAAGTGATAGGAAATTTCTATTTTTTATCTCTTTGTTTTTCTGGAGGAGTAATTAATTTAAAGATTAGAAATATTTAATCGATTATGCCATTAGTAACGATTCATTTCCATACAAAAGAGGGAGAAAGAATTAACTTGGGGAAAGATTCGAAGCAATTGGCAAGAGATTTTGAAAAAAGTAAAGTTGATTATCTAATTCTTACAGACAAAGTTAGAGCAGGTGAAACCCCTGATGCTCCAATAAAGACATTCGAAAAAATAAAATCATATCTTAGAACAAAAGGGGAGGGATTGCTTTTTGGTTTAGAATTTTTGACTTATGATAATTCTCATCTCTTGGGCTTATGCCTAGACCAAGAAAAATGGAAAAATAAAAGAGCACCAAAAAAATTGGAAGAAATTTGCACTGCAATAGAAAAAACAAACGGGATTATAGCAGTACCGCACCAGTTTGGGCCCTGTGGTTTAAAAGAAAGGGTTTCAGTAATAGAGAAAATGTATGAAAGCGGTGAAATTGGACACAGACCATTAATAGAAATTAGCTATTACCTTGAAACACTTTCTTTTTTAGATAGAAGACTTTCAAAAATAAATCAAAAATCACTAAATTATGCTAGAAAAAATAATTATCCAATATTTTCAGGTCTTGATTCTAGGTTTAGAGACTTCACTCAAGCTTATAATTTCTGCGATGTAGAGCCAGAAATTGCACTTAAAAAAGCTTCACAATCTGGTTTTAAAAATAATTGTTTAATTCCTTACATTAGTCTTTCTAGAGTTCCTATGGTTAGAGAAACACTTTATTTAGTTAGAGATTGGTGTGTTGATTTTTTAAGAAAATAATTAAAAAAAGGTAGGTTGTTTTAATGTCTAGAGGCTAGAACCTTTTTCTTAAGGAGGTGATCCAGCCGCACGTTCCCGTACGGCTACCTTGTGGCGACTTTAGGCTCTTGGAAGCTCATAATAAATCAATTCACCTCCAACTCATCATTAATCAGAGTCAAGCCATTTTCTCATATTATTTTAGAGCTTCCAAAATTAGCCCCTCTCGCAAAACCCAAACTCGACTTTCCCAAAAAGAGAAAGCCTTGTTTGGGTTTCACTCGATTGGCTTGACGGGCGGTGTGTGCAAGGAGCAGGGACGTATTCGACGAACGAATCCACGCAATATGAAGCATTTCCAGCCTCTTTTCATAATTGCATGATGACGTTCGCCTACTAGGGATTCCGGCTTCACGAGGACGAGTTACAGCCCTCGATCTGAACTGAGCATGCTTTTAGGGGATTAGCTTCTCCTTTCGGAGTTGCATCCCATTGTGGCATGCATTGTGGGTCGCGTGTAGCCCAGGAGATTCGGGGCATACGGACCTACCGTCGCCCACACCTTCCTCCCACTTATCGCGGGCAGTCTCCCATGAGTGCACTTCCTCCGGAGAGGAAGTTAGCAACATGGGATGTGGGTCTCGCTCGTTAACCGACTTAACGGCACGCCTCACGGTACGAGCTGACGATGGCCATGCACCACCTCTCAGCTTGTCTGGTAAGCCCTTCAGACTGACCCTCATCCTGCTGTCAACCCTGGTAAGATTCCCGGCGTTGAATCCAATTAAACCGCAGCCTCCACCCCTTGTGTGCTCCCCCGCCAATTCCCTTAAGTTAGGTGGAAGAAGTGGTATGTTTATATTAAATTTTTAAAAAAACACCACTTCCTCTTTCACCCTTGCGGGTATACTCCCCAGGTGGCCCGCTTAACACCTACGCTCCGGCACTGCAAGCTCCCGAGAAGCCTGCAACACCAAGCGGGCATCGTTTACGGCTAGGACTTTCCCGCACGAGTAGGAAATCCTAGCTTGTTGGGTCTTAAATTTCTTCATATTTTATCAGAAGATACTCCCAACCTCGTGTACCGGGGTATCTAATCCCGATCGCTCCCCTAGCTTTCGTCCCTCACAGTCAGACCCGTTCCAGCAAGACGCCTTCGCCACAGGTTGTCCCCTTTGGATTAAAGGATTTAACCCCTACCCAAAGAGTACATCTTGCCTCTCCCGGTCTCAAGCCCGAAAGTATCCTCAGCAAGCCCTCCAGTTTACTGGAGGATTTCACCAAGGACTTTTCAGGCCTGCTACGGACTCTTTAGACCCAATAATCGTGACCATCACTTGGAGTGCGGGTATTACCGCGGTGGCTGGCACCCGTCTTACCCACTCCTTATTCGCCTTCCTGTTTTCAGAAGGCAAAAGCTCTTGCAGAGCAAGAGCACTCCGGGTTCCCTTATCTCGCGTTAGCGAATTGTAAAGTTTTCGCGCCTGCTGCGTTCCGTAGAACCTGGACTCATGTCTCAGAGTCCATCTCCGGGCTCCTACTTCCATAGCCCGTAGGCGTTATCGCTTTGTTGGTTCGTTACACCAACAACAGGCTGATACCATGCAGTCCCATCCTTAGCCGCAATTGCTTTTGTTGTTGGAACCTTCCAGTATCCAACAACTATGGAGTATTGAGCTCAGTTTCCCGAGTTTATCCTCCAGCTAAGGGTAGGTTGACTGCACATTACGGAGCAGTTCGCCGAGGGCTTTCCCCTCTCGACTCGCATGGCTTAGTCGAACCCGGATAGCAATGGTCTCTGGCGGGATCAACCAGAATTTTGGTTCTACCTCTAGGTTTCATCAATCAACCTACCTTGAGCGTTATTCAAGGATTAACTGTAGCGTGAGTTGAATTAAAACCTTCATCCCAAGTCATTCGACTTATTTCTGGTTCAAACGCCAAGCTCACGCAAATAAAATTTAACTTAAGGATATTTAAATATTTTATTATCTGCTTCTGTTAAATTATTGTTGCTAAGAATTAAAAAAATTGATAGTAGCTAAGTTAATAAGCTATTTCCAATTTGTCTGTGGGTTTAATCTAGCTAATCTACCTACATGAAAGAACTGTAAACGAATAAGTAAAAAAACATTTATATTTTTGTTTGCATTCAATTGTTTTAATAATAAAAAAGAATATATGGAAATGGCCCGAATGGTGCAGGCTCAAATGCTGTAATGGTCTAGCACAAGGGCCTGTGGAGCCCTAGAAAATTGGGGAAACTCGGGTTCAAATCCCGATTCGGGCCCATAAAAGAAACTGAAAAATTTGTTTTGTGAAAGTTTTAACCCTCAACCAAATAATATCCAGCAGCCTTTTCTCTCACAATCCTTTTAATAACTTTTTTATTGGATAAAGACATTAATAGATTCGCAACTTTTCCTTTTGGAAGCATTGCTGCCTTTGCTATATGGTCTGCAGTCTTTAGTTTGTCCTCTGCAGTGGCCTTTAACATTTTCATTGCTTCAACAACCCTTTTCTCTTCTTCCGTCAGCTCAACCATTTTCTCATCTAAATTATTAGTTGATTTTTAAATTAATTAATTTAAAAAATAAATTTCTAATTCAAAAAATCTAAAACACAACTTCTTTTGCTCTGATATATAGAAATTAAAAATTATGCTGGGAGTGGGATTTGAACCCACGACTTCTGCGATTCACCTTTCATTTTTTAATCAAAGCTCATAAGATTATGAGCGCAGCTTAAGCTTTTACAATGTTCTAACCAGACTGAACTATCCCAGCATATAAATGCTTAAGTAAAAATTAAAATTTAAGGTTGTGTTTTTTC
Source organism: Candidatus Aenigmatarchaeota archaeon (assembly GCA_039091335.1). GTDB lineage: Archaea > Aenigmatarchaeota > Aenigmatarchaeia > CG10238-14 > SCSR01 > JAWCME01. The sequence goes on from JAWCME010000001.1 coordinate 95,435, forward strand.
ATTGCTTTATATATTCTTTCTACCATTTTTTCTGGCTCTATAAAACTTTTTCTGCACGCAACATTTATCAAAACCCCTTTTTCTTTATAGAAATTTCTAAGCAGTTTAATAGTTTTTTTATCTCTCTCAATTCTTTTTCTAATCAGGGAAGGTTTATCATCTTCTCTCTGATAAAGTTCACCGCCACACTTATCGCATATATTTTTCTTCTTTGGTTTTATTGACTTTAGGTTGTAAATCTCACCGCATTTTCTGCATACTCTCCTAGTGCTTAATCTTTCTATTAAGGTCCTGAATGGGACAATTAGATTAATAACAGCATCTATTTTTGTGATTTTTTCGAGTGAAATTGCCTGATTTATTGTTCTTGGAAAACCGTCAAGAATAAACCCTTTCTTACAGTCACTTTTCTTTAATCTTTGCCTTATAACTTCTATTGTTAAATCGTCCGGAACAAGCGATCCTGCCTCGATGTATTTTTTAACTTCTCTTCCTATCTTTGTTTTTTTCGATGCTATTTCTCTTAACAAGTCTCCTATCGATATGTGAGGTATTCCAAGGTCAGAAGATATTCTTGATGAATAAGTGCCTTTACCAGATCCAACAAATCCCAAAAAGACTATTCTCATATCATCAACTTTTTTATTAACTATATTTTCATTACCTTAAAAACCTTTGGTTTTTAAGAATTTTATATCCGCTCTTTAAGAGCAGAAACAATTATTGGCAGAGCAATTGTTGCATCACAATAAACAGTACAAATTTTTGATTTTTCTCCTATTTTTCCCCAACTCTTTGCTTCTTCTAGAGTTGCTCCTGTTAAATTTCCGTATTCTGGTCCCTCTCTTACAATTTGAACTACATATTTGTGTGGTTTGTCTGCAATTAAAACTGACTGAAGGATAAAATTTTTTGGAACTCCTCCACCCAGAATTAGAGCCCCCGTATTTCTTTTTTCTTCCTTCAAGTCAAAGTTAAGATTTATTAAGAAATTTAAATCTATCATCTCGTTTATTCTTATAGAATGGTCTTGTGAATATAGCCAGAATTGTATTCCAAGAATAGAATCAACAATACCTGGAACTATAATTTTAATGCCTTTCTTGCTTGCATTTCTTACTATAGAATTTTTATCCTTTATTCTCTTACCAATTTCTTCAATTAGTTCAAATGTTGAATATTCCTTTTCTTTAAGCTTATACAATATCGATTGAACTTTTTTTTCCATCGTTGACATCGTTTTTACCGGAGAAATAATGTCATATATCCTGTCAAACCCCATTTTCTTCAGTTTTACATCATCGACTTTTTCTGGGTTGCATTGAATATACTTTTCTCCGAAAGATTGAGCTATGTCATGAGTGATGTTTGAACCAGTAGAAACTATTATATCTACCCACCTGTTTTTTATCAACTCAACTATACATCCCCTCATTCCAGCAGGAACCAAAGCACCTGCTAGACCAAGGAATTTTACACATCCCCTTTCTCTAATCATCTCTTCTATTATTTCAGTTGCTTCGCCCAGCCTTCTTGCATTGAATGCTGTAAGTTTCATTTGCCTCAACAACTCTCCTACTGTTTGTTTTTTTGGGACTAGATTTTTTGTAAAAATCATATTATTTCATATAAAAATTAAAACTAATATTGATGAATATGGAGTACGAAAAGGAAATAAGAAAAATTTTAGAGGATTGTGGAATAGAAGTAAGGAGAATAGAAATTCCTCCTGATCCAAAACTTGGTGACTTTTCATTTCCATGCTTCGAGCTGGCAAAAAAATTTAAAAAGGAACCACAAGAAGTAGCTAAGGAAATATGTAAAAAGATAAAATTGAACAAAAAATTTTTAAAAGTAGAAGCAAATTCCGGTTATGTAAACTTCTTTCTAAATTGGAATGAAATATCAAAAGAAGTATTGAGTGATGTTCAAAAAATTAAAGTCAATGTTGGGAATGGTTCAAAGGTCATGGTAGAATATGTTTCTGCAAACCCGATCCATCCCCTACATGTGGGTTCTTTAAGAAATGCCCTAATTGGAAGTTCTCTTGTTAAAATCCTAGAAAAAACAAACCACAAGGTAATTTCTCATTTTTATGTAAACGATATGGGGTTGCAAGTAGCGAAGCTTGTATACGGCTTCTTGAATTTCCCTGAAAAAAAATTAGAGGAAAAGGCTGATCACTGGCTCGGAAAAATTTATGCTATTACAGACAGGTTTATAGAAAACGATAAAGAAGTATTGAAGGAACTGAAGAACAAGTGGCCAGATGTTTTTGAAAAACTAATTAGAAACCTAGAAAAAAAAGAAGACATAAAAGGTGATTTAAAAGACTTGATTAAGAGATGCGAATCTGGAGATTTAAAAACTGTGAAAAAATTTAAGAGGATAGCTAAGATTTGTATTCGTGGATTTAAAAAAACATTAAATGAAATTGGAATAAAATTCGATTCCTTTGATTTTGAATCCGATTTTGTTATTGACGGTTCTGTACATAGAGTTGTTGAAAAACTTAAGGAAAAGGGAATGCTTAAAAGGAGTGAAGAAAATACACTTGTACTAGATTTAGGAAAGTTTAATCTTCCTTCCCTTGTCCTTGTAAGGTCAGACGGTACCACTCTTTATGTAACAAGAGATATTGCCTATAGCATATGGAAATTTGAGAAGTTTGGAGTAGAGAAGGTTATAAACATTATAGGTATCGAACAAAGCCTAGCTCAATCTCAACTAAGAGCTGCTTTAAAGCTACTTGGATATGAAAAGGAGAGTGAAAACCTTATACATCTTGCATACAATCATGTCCGTCTTCCTGGAATTAAAATGTCTGGCAGGAGAGGAAGATACCTAACTATAGACGAATTGATTGAAATTTCTTTTAAAAAAGCTTTAAGTGAAGTTGAAAAAAGAGGAACGTCTGAAAAAAATAAATATAAAATTGCGAGAGAAATTGCGATAGGAGCAATTAAATACGCAATACTAAAGGTAGAGCCAGAAAAGGAAATAACTTTTGATATTGAAAAAGCTATAAGGTTTGAGGGAGATACAGGACCATACATACAGTACGCTTACACGCGTTGTTCTAGTATTATGAGAAAGGCAAGAAAAATTGAAGGCATAGAAGTAAAAAATATTACAGAAAATGAAAAAGAACTTATTAAAAAAATTTCTGAATTTCCAAAGGTTTTGGAAAATGCTTCAAGAGAATTGAGGCCACATTACATTTGTAATTATGCTTATGAGCTTGCAACTAGGTTTGATAGATTTTATGAATTTTGCCCTGTATTGAAGGCTGAAAACGAGATAAGAAATTTCAGACTAGCACTAGTAGATTTAACAAGAAAAATATTGAAAAACTGTTTAGAGTTATTGGGAATAAAACCATTAGAAAAAATGTAGTCATCCGTAATCTATTTCTCTAAGCTTATCAAAAAGCATCATAAAAAATTCTTTGTCTTTTTCCTCTTTTATTGCACTTTCTATTTTATCTTTTTCTATTAGTTTTTTTTCTCCGTCAAAAAGGCGAAATGGTTCTAAGTTTTTATTTACTGTAGAATTTGGTGATGTCCAAGAAAATGGACCAAGAATCATGCCTGGGTAGAACATTGTACCTATACCAGTCTTACAATAATCTCCCATCACTATTCCAAACTTTCTTCTTCTCGTGTCTTTAAGTTCTCCTTTTATTAGGACTTTTATTGGTTTATTATCATGCCTTAAGTTTGCTACAATCGTGCCTGCACCAAAGTTACAGTTTTTTCCTATTAAGGAGTCAGCAACATATGAAAGATGGCTAATGTGTGTGTTATCATCTACAATTACATTTTTTATTTCTGAACCATTTCCAATTCTACAGTTTTTTCCTATGGTTGTGTTGCTTCTTATATAGCAATTTGGTCCTATGTCGCTTCCTTCTCCTATAAAACATGGTCCCTCTATATACACGCCACTTCTTATTCTTACATTTGAGTTTATAAAAACTTCCTTATCCATGCTCACATTACTTTCTATCTTTGCACCATCGCTTATGAAACTTTTGATATCCTTTAATTTTTCTTCGTTTGCAGTCAAAAGATCCCATGGATAGCCTATAGGAATCCAGTTTTCTACAATTTCACAATCAACGTCAAAAACAGAAGAAATCCTTTTCACATAATCTGTAAGCTCTATCTCACCCCTTATTGATTTTTCGGATTGAATAAAATTGAAAATTTCTTTATCAAAAACATACATCCCTGTATTTGCAATGTCCGAGACGAATTGGCTTGGCTTTTCTATCAAGTCCAAAACCTTATTTCCTTCTAGTATAAACACACCGAACCTCTCTGGATCTTCAACTTTTTTTGCAGAAACACACATATCATGCCTAATACATTTTTCCATATCGCCACTAGAATAAATATCGTCTCCGTACAAAACTAAAAATTTTTCTTCGTTTCTCAATAAATCCTTTGCCTGCAGAAGTGCATGGCCTGTGCCAAGCTGTTCTTTTTGTAGCACATAATTTATCTTAATTCCCTGAAATTCTTCTCCGAAGTAGTTTTTAATTTGCTCCCACATATAACCTACTACAACAATCACTTCGTCTATTCCAACTTTTTTAATTTGTTCTAAAGTATGATGTAATATTGGCTTATTTGCAACTCTCAAAAGTGGTTTTGGCCTTGTAAACGTTAGGGGGCGCATCCTCTTCCCTTCTCCTGCGGCTAAAATAACTGCCTTCATTTTTTTACCTTGGTATTGTTTTTATAATTTCTTCCGCAATCAGTTTGATTTTTTCAAATTCTTCTTTGTCAGAAGATTCCAACCCAACAGAAATTTTTGCTTCTGTGTTTGAAGGTCTAAAAAGCATCCATCCATGCTTAAAGTTAACCCTTACACCATCTAATGTGACTATCTCATATCCATCTTTCTTTAGCTTATCTTTTAGATTTTCTATGAATTTAAACTTCTCCTCTTCTCTTACTGGTAGTCTGTCTGCATACGAATAATATTTGGGGTAGCTACTTGTTAGTTCTGATACGCTCTTTCCTGTCTTTTTCAAAACACTTAAAAGTTTTATACACGCGACAAGAACATCATCGGTATAGTTTGACTCTTTAAAAAAATAATGGCCAGAAAATTCACCTCCCATCACAGCATTTTCTTCAATACATTTTCTTGCTATAAAAGTATGACCAACCCTAGAAACTATTGGAGTTCCTCCCTTCTTTCTAATAACATCTTCAACAAGCTTTGAGCATAGTACATCATGTATTACCTTATCCCCATTTTTAATTGCATCCTCTATTAGAATGGAAAATATGTGGTTTGGGTTTATACTTCCGTTTTTATCAACAACAAGTACTCTGTCTCCATCTCCATCAAAACCAAATCCCAAATCAGCTCCAATTTCCTTAACTTTTTTCTCCAAATCTAACATGAATTCTTTTTGCATCGGATCCGGAACATGGTTTGGGAAATTTCCATCTGGCTCGCAATAAATTTCTATTACTTCTAACCCACACTCCCTCAAAATATCTGAATATATTTTCCCAGCAATCCCATTTGCTCCATCTACTACAATTTTAAATCCGTCTAAACTTTCATGAACCAATGACTTTATAAAATTAGAATATTTCTTTACAACCTCAAGCTTTTCTATCTTTCCAACCCCTTTTTTAAAATATTTTGTTTTTGTTAATTCTTCGACTTTCTCTAATCCGTCCTCATAACCTATAGGTATTCCTTTTGAATTACAAAATTTCATTCCGTTGTGTTCTTTTGGAAGATGAGAGCCGGTAACAGAAATGCCAAAATCAAATCCAATTCCGTAGCAAGCAAAATATACAATTGGGGTCGGAACAAAACCAATATCTATTACTTCAATTCCGGAGTCCATCAAACCATTTATTAAACTTTCTTTCAATTTAGGTGTGCTAAGCCTAGCATCACCACCGACCACAATTCTACCAGAAAACAAAGTACCAAACGCCCTTCCAATAATATATGCAATTTTTTCATCTAACTCTTTTGGATATATTCCTCTTACATCATATGCCTTGAATACACTCATCTAATCACATTTTTATTTTAGTCAAAAATCTATTTTACTGTGACACTTTTCGCCAAATTTCTTGGCCTATCCGGGTCGCATCCCCTTAGTATGGCTAGTTGATAGGCAAGTATTTGTATTGGAATTATTTGACATATTGGATTACAGTTACCCACTTCAGGAACCTTTACGAAAAAATCAAAGATTTCGTTCTTTTTACTTCCAATCCCAATTATATAAGCCCCCCTTGCCTTTAATTCCATTGCATTTGAAATAATTTCCTTTTCGTTTTCTTCTGAAGTGAATACTATGCATGGTGTATCTTTGTCTATTAGCGCGATTGTTCCATGCTTGAGTTCGCCTCCGGCAAATGCTTCTGCATGAATATAAGAAACCTCTTTTATTTTTAATGCTGCTTCAAGGGCAGTCGGATATTGTAATCCTCTTCCAATCAAAAATATATGCTGCTTATCTTTCAGTTTTTCTGCAAGTTGTTTAATATGATTTCTGACGCTGGCTGAAGTTAAATGATAAATCAAATTCCAAAGGTATTTAAGTTCCTTCCTACCGTTTTCATAATTTCCTGCTATAGCGTGAGCAAGTAAGGTTAATATTGCTAGTTGAGAAGTATATGTTTTTGTTGCAACAACACAAATTTCTGGACCAGCATGCATCATCAATGCTTTGTCCGAATTCATATGTAAAGAGGAGCCAATCCTATTAACTATTGATATCACTTTGCTTCCCTTCTTTTTAGCTGTTTTTACCGCATCTAAAACATCTATTGTTTCACCGCTCTGTGAAACTGCTATAACCAATGTTTTATCAGTAAGAAAATGTTCATAATTAGAAAATTCTGATGCTAACACAACATTAACATGAAGTTTTGCTATTTTTGAAAAAAGATAGCTTGCAGAAAGGCATGCATGATACGAAGTGCCACAGGCAATGAAAAAAACTCCGCTTGCATTCTTTATTTCTTCTGCAATTTCAAATATTATTTTTTCATCTTGTGCGATTGCCCTTTGGACTGTTTCTACTTGTTCAGATATCTCTTTCATCATAAAATGGTCAAATTCTCCTTTTTGCGCTTGCTCCGGATTCCATTCAACTGTATGTATTGGTCTCTCTACCTTACCATACTGTAAATTAAATATTTGAATTTCTTCTCCAAGAACAACAAAGTCTTTGTCATAAAGATATATTACATTTGGGGTAAATTCTAAAAATGCTGGTATGTCACTAGCAGCAAAATATTCGGTTTCTTTAACTCCTATTACTAACGGCGAACCATTTCTTGCCGCTATGATTTTTTTTATTCCATCATGCAGCGCGAGTATAGCATAGTTTCCCTCAAGTTTTTTGAACGCCTCTTTGCATGCTTCGACAAAATCTTTTCCGTTCTTCATTTCAAATTCTATTAAGTTTGGTATTACTTCGGTATCAGTCTCACTATAAAAAGAAAAACCATTTTTAATCAAAAAATCTCTAATCTCTTTATAGTTTTCTATTATGCCATTATGCACTACAGCAATTTTTTTGTTGTTTGATAAATGAGGATGCGCGTTTATTTGATTAACTCTACCATGCGTTGCCCATCTTGTGTGAGCTATTCCAATTTTTCCTTTCATGTCAAAAAAATTTAATTTGGCGTGAATATCATCAACCCTTCCCACATCTTTCTTAACATAAATTTTATCGCTCAGCGTTGCCATTCCAGCAGAATCATATCCTCTATACTCAAGCTTTCTCAGTCCTTCCAATAATATTGGTGCTGCTTCTTTATTTCCAATATATCCGAATATGCCACACATCATTCATCAACCAGTGCTGGCTGACTCTTTAACCAAACATACTTGCAATCTTTACACTCATAGGCCATTGGATAGTTTGTGTTCAATATAACTACCCTTTGTGACTTACATTTTGGACATTCCATTTTCTCACAGGGGAGAAGCAAAATTTTAATCAGAATGCTCTTTGGGCTTTCTTCTCCCTTTATTAAATTGAGGGAACAAAATAAAAATCAAACCTAAAAATGCGATTTTGTGACCAACAAAAGGTAATGAAGAAAGAAGCATAGAAATGACCTTATTATTAAAAACAAATTTATAATAGTAAATATTTATTTTTAATATGCCGTTTTATGTTGAAGAAGATGAGAAGGGGCAAAAAGCATATGAATCTATGCTTATAGAAAAACCAGAATTTTTAGAAAACCTAAGCAATCCTTTGGCGTTAAAGATAATATCACTGTTATCTAAGCAACCTGCATGTGCGATGGATTTGGCAAGAAAACTTAAAGAACACGAACAAAAAATTTACTATCATCTGAGAAATCTTGAAAGGATTGGAATAGTAAAAATAATCAAAACAGAAGAAAGGGTTGGGGCAGTAGCAAAGATATATAAAGTAAGTTCACCTGTTGTTTCTTTCAAGTTGTTTGAAGGAAGAAAAATAGTTGACAAAAAAATTAGAGTTAAAGAAATAAAATTTTTCGAGCCATTTGTAAAGGACGGTAAGCTAAACTCAGTTATAATTATAGGGTCACCAGACCCACATGGCAAGTATGGTGCACAGTCCTCTGACGGATGTTGTGCTATAGATCTTGCTCTATTTATTGGATGCCTGCTAAATTCTGTATACCTACCTAACTATAAGCTTGATACAGAAATAAAAGAAGGTGACCTCAAAAAAAACTTAATTCTTGTTGGGGGCCCAAAGGCAAACATGATAGTTGAAAAAGTCAACAAAAAAATGCCAATATACTTTGATTTCTATCGAGAATGGAACATCGTTTCTCCTTTCTCAAAAACAATTTATACAGAAGATGATATTGGTGTGATAGAAAAAATAGAAAATCCTTTTGACCCAAAAAAGCAGGTTTTGGTTTTGGCCGGGAAAAGGTTCAATGGAACAAGAGCAGCTATAATAGCACTAACCAACTATCTTGAAAAAATTGAAGAAGGAAACAAATTTAGTTCAAGTGTTATAGCGAAAGTAGTTAGAGGAATAGACAAGGACTCTGACGGAAGAATTGATGATTTGGAATTTTTGGAATAAATTTAAATTTCTCCACGATGGTCTTCTAACCAGTTTTCTATTGCAGCTTTCGCATCTATTACAATTTCCTCTCCTGAAGGAAGCTTTCTTTTAATTGTTATTGGAATTATCTTGTTTTTAAATTCAAGCTTTGCGATTTCAATCGGTTCTAAAATATCCTTTGCGTCTACCAAAATTGGAGCACCCAGCGAAATTTGTAGTGCCCTTGCGCCTATTAAGCGGGCAACTTCGAACCTTGTAAACATTTTTCTTGGCCAGACCAATATTATACACCTTTAAAAAGGATAAATAACTTTTTGTTTTTCTTAAAACTTAAAAATTTATGGTTTAAATTGACTCACTTCTTTAAGCAAATCTATGTGGCCTAGGAACAATTGTCTACAACAATATCGCTTTAGTCCTAAGCTATCCAAAACCTTTCTTGCTTCTTCTCCGGCATTAACTCTGTTCTTATATTCAGAGTAAAGATGACCTACAACTTTTCCACAAGTAAAGCATCTAACCGGAATAATCATTTAATTGCCTCCATCTCTATCTAAATATATTATCGCTTTATTTTTAATAGTTTAGCTTAATTAAAGTCTTGCTTTATACTACCTCTTCGAGCGTTGTTTATGGCGTCTACTCCCACGTTTTGAAGCTCCACCGGCGTGTCTTGTTTCTGGCCTCCTTGTGTCAGAAATAAGCAAACTCCTATCATAGCTTAAAATTTTTTGTTTTAATTCCTCACTCTGATAAAAATTTATTAAGGCATTTGTTATCGCAACTCTTATAGCATCTGTTTGTCCTGTAACACCTCCTCCTTTCACATTTACCTTTATATCAACATTTTTTGCCAATTCTCCTGCAAGTAACAATGGTTCCTTTATTCTTAGCCTTGAAATTTCATTCCCCCACAATTCAAAGGGAATAGAATTTATAGTAATTTTACCAGTTCCAGTTGATACTGTTGCTCTAGCTACTGCAAACTTTCTTTTTCCTACTGCCATTTCAACTTTCTTTTTTTCCTTTTTTACCATCTTTTCTTAGCCCCCAACTTTAAAGACAGTTCTCCTAATGTTATACTCCTACATTTTAACTTTGTTACATCTTTAGATTCTGGCTTTTCAATTTTTTTATTTTTAAATTCCTCTGGAACACCGATAAAAACCCTTAGCCTCTTAAAGGCTTTTCTTCCTTTATCTTTGTCCCAAGGAAGCATCCCCCTAACCGTTCTTCTGAAAATACCGTCTGGTGTTTTTGGGAAAAACGGACCGTGTTTTGGATCTCCTCTATTAATTTTTTCAGAGTATTTTTTAACAATATATTTTGGGTCTCCAGAGATATGGGCCTTTTCTATATTAACAACAAAAATTTTTTCTCCTTTCAATAGTTGCTTCGCTATTTTTGAAGCAATCCTCCCTAAAATTTGATTTTCTGCATCATAAATTATCATTAAATCACGTTATGATTTTTATTCCACTCCCCTTTGGATTCCATTTTATTATTTCTTTAATCTCAATGGCTTCGCAGTTTGCGTTTTTTATTTTTTCTTTTGCCCTAGAAGAAAATCTTAAAGCTGCAATTTTAAGTTTTTTTGTAATGTTTCCAGAAGATAAGACGACTCCAGGAACAATCACAGTATCCCCTTCATTTGTATTTCTATTTATATCAGATAAATTAACAACAACTCTTTTCCTTCTAGGGTTTTCTAATTTTTCTGCCACGGCCTTCCATATTGGAGCATTTAACTCAAAGGATTTTCTCTTCAAATCTTCTATCAATTCTTTTAAATATTTGTTTGTTGGCCCACTTTTCTTCACTCAAAACACCATAAAAAAGTATTTTCAATTTTAGATTTAAAAGGATATGCGGCTGGCGGGATTTGAACCCGCGTTGCAAGCCCGGGAAGCTCGCGTCTTAACCATTCCAGTTTAGCATGGCTGGACCACAGCCGCTAATGTTTCTCAATTCTTATTTTCTCCCCATCTTTTATATTTTTCAAAAATCTAAAATTGCTTTTTATTTTCCCAAAAACGTTTACAGGAGAGAAGGCAATTGGCTTTTCGTCCCTTGAAAATGGTGTTTTCCCAAAAAATATACAAATTGCCCTTCCTGGAGGCCAATAAGCTACATCTCCAACAGAAACAATTTTTTGTGAATTTTCCTCTTCTAAATTTATTCCACAATCAAAAAATACTTCTTCTCCCCATTTTTTCAAATTTCCTTCTATTGGCAAAGAATTATATATAGCTTCTGCTGTTCTAGGATTTTTTTCCGTTAATTCTGCTATCATTTCCTGTTTTTTAGTTATTATTTTGATTTTTTTCTGCATTTTTTAACCATAGATGCTATTTTTTCACCAAGTATTTTACATTCCCTTAGCTTGTTTTTATTTGGTTTTCTTTCTGAAATAACAGATCCCACAACTTTTATACCATGACATTCCATTGCATCTTTTAGAGAATTCAAACATTTTTTTCCATCTTTCAAATATCCTGCAGAAGTAAAAACTCCCCCTATTTTACCTTCTAATTTTTTCCATACATCTATAGATTCATCTATAAATTTTTTCATTTTCCAAGACATCTGTCTAAAGTATGTTGGAGAGCCTAGGACGATTGCGTCTGCCTTTATCAAGTCTTCGTTTGTTGTTTCTTCAACACTTTTTAACTCCCCTCCCGAACCTTCTGCTATTGCCCTAGCCATCATTTCGGTGTTTCCTGTTTCACTATGATATACAATTAAAACTTTTTGCATCTTCCACCCCCTTATATTTTTTAATTTTAAACATAAAGATTAACAAAGCTTTTATAGTTCAGACTTTTTTAAATTATGTTTCTTCTATAAGTAAAATGTAGTTTTTAACTTCTATGTAAACCATATCCACGCACAAATCAGGTTTATAGAATTGATATTTATAGAAAACAAACTCAGAAGAAGAAAGTCATCTATCACTACGCTGGGGATGGGATTTGAACCCATACTCTCCTTTCGGAGAACCAGCTCTCGAGGTTCACCTTTATATCTGGCGCCTTACCTTGTTCGGCCACCCCAGCCCAATTTATTTTCATTAGTTTTTAAATAAATATTTTTAGAATATGAAAAAACTATATTTTATCAGTAATAATGAAGAGAAAATTAAAGAGGTTAGCTCTTTCTTTAAAAATTTTGGGATTAAAATAATTGGAAAAAAATTAAATCTTCTTGAGCCAAAGTATAAACGCTTAGAAGAAGTTGCAAGGGAAAAGGCAATACAGGCATCAAAAAAATTAAAAAAACCGTTAATAGTTGAGGATACTGGAATTTATTTTAATTGTTACAAAAATTTTCCTGGAACCATTTCAAAATTTATATTCGAAACAATTGGATTTGATGGAATATTTAGGCTACTTTCTAGAAAGACAAGAAGAGCTTATTTTAAAACTGCGGTCGCATATTACAAACCAAGAGAAAAAATTTTAATTTTTACAGGAATTTGTAGGGGCAAAATAACAAGAAAAATAAGGGGAAGAATTAACAAAAAAATGCCTTATGATAATATCTTCGTTCCTGAAGGATGTAAAAAAACTTTTTCTGAGATGAGCAAAGAAGAAAAGGCAAAGTATTCCCATCGCGCTAAAGCACTTGAAAAATTTGCAAAATGGTTTATTAAGAATTAGCCTTTTATTTGTTGCTATCAATATTTATTAAAGAAACTTTATTTTCTAATATTGCATCTTTAACAACCAAATAGCCACTACTGCTTCTCTCATTCCAAATCTTTTCATAATCCAAAATCTTAATTTTCTTTTTAAAAATCGGACAATCTAACGTTAAAGATTCGTATTCTCCTCCTTCCCCACTTAAATTAACTCCGTACTTTCTACTAAGAGTTATTAAATCTTCTATGGTTTTTTCATCTATTCTTCTACCTAACCAATTTTTATTAAACCCTTCAGAGAATATTCCTGTGATTATAATATCAAAACCAGAATCTATTTCTTCCCTTAACAGTTCTTCTGAATTTCTATGCCAGAGAGGTGTGATGTGCTTTAGCCCCAAATCTAAACAAATTTTATATATTCTATTTTTTTGATAGGATGAAGCAATACAGCCAGAAACTACCCCTTCCACCTTATTCTTTATTTTTTCTAGAGCATTTTTTAAATCTTCCAATTCTTTTTCTTTTTTTCCCTCTGTTTTTTCAATTAAATGTTTGATTCCCAATGCCTTTGCTTGAAGTTTTGTCAATTCTATACAAGGAAAATGAAACATCCATGAATCTTGCGCCTTAGGTAATATTGTAACAAGATATTCTATTTTATAGCCTTGTTTTGATAATAAAAAGGCAGAGTAGGTCGAATCCTTCCCTCCTGAAAAAAGAACGGCAACTTTCATAAAATGCTTATATTTTAAACAACTTTAAATTTAACTAAATTTAGGTAGGATTTCATGGAAATATTTCAGAGTGGTTTTGAAGTCAAAACATCAAAAAGAATAGAAGTAATAGACATAACTGAAGAGGTTGAAAAAACAGTGGAAAGAAGTGGGATTAAAAATGGGGTTTGCCTTATTTTTATTCCTCATGCAACCGCATCTATTGTTCTGGAAGAGAATGAAGCTGGGTTGATTAAAGACATAGAAAACACAATCAAAAAAATTTTTTTAAATGAAAAATACGAGCATGATAGAATTGATAACAATGCATATGCTCATATTGCCAGTGGCTTTATAGGTCAATCAAGAATTTACCCTATAAAGGACAGGAAAATTTTAAGGGGAAAATGGCAAAACACACTTCTAATAGAGCTTGACGGCCCAAGAAAAAGAGATGTTTTAATAACCATAATTGGAAAATAGATTTAAAAGAAAAAACACAAGTCTGAGTTGTATGGAAAACAAATTGCTTAAAGAGGGTAAAATAGAGCCAAGATTGTACCAAACTGAAATAGCAGAAAATGCAAGCAAAAAAAATACCTTGGTAGTTTTACCTACGGGTACCGGGAAAACAATAATTTCTTTACTTGTTATAGCTAAAAGGTTAGAAAAATTTCCTGATAGCAAGATCCTTGTTTTGTCTCCAACTCGACCCCTTTCAGCACAACACAAAAAAACGTTTGAAAATTTTTTAAACACAGAAGAAAACAAAATCTTATTGATAACTGGAAAGATTAAACCAAAAGAAAGAGAAGAATTGTATAAAAAGGCAAAGATAATAGTTGCAACTCCTCAAACAATAGCAAACGACTTGGAAAAAAATAGAATAAGCTTAGAAAACTTTAGCTTTCTTGTAGTTGATGAATGTCATAGATCTGTTAAAAAATATCCCTACCCGTTGGTTGCAAAAAAATATATAGAACAATCAAGATTTCCTTTAATTCTTGGTCTTACTGCTTCGCCTGGATGGACAAAAGAAAGAATAAACGAAATATGTAAAAATCTTTTTATAGAGGCTGTTGAAATAAGGACAGAAAAAGATTTGGATGTTAGTTCATATGTACAACCAATAAAAACAGAGTGGGTCTACTTTGACCTTCCGAAGGAATTTATAGAAATTAAAAATTTGCTAGAAAGTATTTTAAAGGAAAATTTGTTTTGGCTGAGAGACCATTTTTACATATCAACATTAAAGCCAAGTAAAAAACTATTAATACAACTTCAAGAAAGGCTTGCTAAAAAATACAAGGAGGAGAAGAATTATTCTATCTTTTGGGCAATGATGAAAGTCATTGAATCTCTAAAGCTTGAACATGCTTTGGAACTTTTAGAGACTCAAGGAATACCACAACTTTTAGATTATCTTAAAAAAATTGAAAAAAGCAAGAAATTTGGAGATAGAAGAATTAGGAAGGACTCTCGTATAATAAAAGCCATTAGAAGCGCAGAACAAATTGCGAAAACGGGCATTGGACATCCAAAGCTTAAAATGTTAGTGAAAATAATTAAAGAAATAATAAATAAAGATCCTAATGCAAGGATGATTGTTTTTGCAAATTATAGAAGTACTATTAATATAATAAATAATACTTTAATTGAAAACGGTATAAACTCAGAAATACTTGTTGGTCAGTCAATTAAAAATGGTATGGGATTAACACAGCAAAAACAAATAGATGTTTTGAAAAGATTTAGTGAATCTTCATTTAACGTGCTTTGTGGGACTTCTATATCAGAAGAAGGTTTATCTATAGCAGATGTTCCATATGTTATATTTTATGAACCAGTTCCATCTGAAATAAGAATGATACAACGCAGGGGAAGAACGGGAAGAAGTTCACCTGGAACTGTAATATTCTTAATAACTAGAGGTACTAGAGATGAAGCATACTATTGGGCTGCATTACAAAAAGAGAGAAGAATGAAACAACTCCTATACAAGATGAAAGATACTGGGATTAAAATAAGTAAAAAAAGTATTAGAAAAGAAAAAACTTTGTTGGATTGGATAAAATGAGAGAGTTTCAAAAAATATTTAAGCCCAGTAAGGTTTTTATAATCTCAGATTTTAGAGAAGAGGAAGTAATAGAAAATTTTAAAAAACTTGGGGTGGCTGTTAATAAACAATCTTTAGAGATAGGTGATTTTGTTGTATCAAAACAAGTAGTGATCGAAAGAAAAACACACAATGATTTTGTTTCTTCAATAATAGATGGTAGAATTTTTGAGCAAGCATATTCCATGAGAAAGAACTTTGAAAAGCCGATACTAATAGTCGAAGGATACTCAACAAGAGAAATTAACGAAAATGCTTTAATGGGAGCCATTGCAACTCTTCTTATAGATTTTAACATCTCCATACTATACACAAAAAACCCATTGGACACAGCAAAAACAATATACTGGATAGCTAAAAAAGAACAGGCTGAAAAAAAGGAAGAAATAGGAATAAGGGTGGGAAAAAAACCAAAGGACATTAGAAAAATGCAAGAATTTATAGTTTGCTCAATCCCAGGAGTTTCTACAATACTTGGAAGACGTTTATTAGAAAATTTTGGAAGCGTTTATAGAATTTTTACTGCAAGTGAAGAAGAACTACAAAAAGTAAAGGGAATAGGTAAATCCCTTGCATCAAAAATAAAAAAGATTTTAACGGCTAACTATTAATTGGTGCTAGCCTGGCTAAAAACATTATAGTTGGTATTGATTCTGGAATTACTGTAGGTATAGCAATATTAGACACCCGAGGAAGAATAATTGATATAACTAGCAAAAAGCAAACCAAGAAAGAAGAAATAATCAATTACATACTTAAGTTTGGTAGACCAATAATAGTTGCTTCAGATGTTAGCCCGCCACCAAAGATGGTTAGTAAAATAGCAAGCTCTATTGGGAGTAAGCTTTATCATCCAGAAATTTCTTTGTCGAATGCGGAAAAGGGAAAAATTATAAAAAGGTATGTAAAAGAAATAAAGGATTCGCATCAGAAGGATGCTTTGGCTGCAGGACTAAAGGCATTCAAAAACTATCATGGTCTTTTTTTAAAAGTTGAGGAAATACTTTTGAAGCTTGGAAGAACCGATTTGCTTGAAGATGTTATAAGAAATGTTGTTGAAAAAGAAAATGAAAATATAAATGATATAATCAAAAAGATTTTGAAGTGGGAAAAATGAAATTGAAAACGTATTTTCCTTTGATTTCATTTCTCCTCAGGTTAAATATACTTCTAATACCACTCTATCTTTCTTTTTTTTTAAACATCTCTTTTCCACACATTCAGATATTTTTAGCAAATATAATAACAAGAGTTTTGGTAGGTTTGGGTTATAACTCAAAAACAGAGGGATATTTTATTACCATATTTTCTGGTGAAAATGTAAATATAGAAATAAATGCAGATTGTACAGGATGGAAAAGTATCTATACGCTTACTGCTCTTATCATTGCGACTCCTTACTCGAGTTTGAATAAAAAAATATTTTTTCTAATAATATCTCTTCCATCGTTGTTTTTTTTAAATTTTATTCGTATACTTTCCACAATTTTGCTTTCCTTAATTTTTGGTTTACAATATTTTGAAACTGTCCATAATTTATTATGGAGGGAGGGAATGATAGCAATCGTTCTTTTGATTTGGTATTTTTGGTTAATAAAAGTAAAACATAATAGTGAACAAAAGAAATATCAATTAGGTGGGTTCGTTGGAAAATCAAGAAGAAGAAAAAACCAAATTAAAACTTCTCCAAATTGAAAAAAGGGTTATCGATTCTGAAATTCTTTTAAATGAATTGAAAGAAAAAATGGAGAAGGTCGAGGTAGAGGAAATCAAAAAAAAGATTGAAGAGTTCTCAGAGTTGAAAGAGAAATTCGAAGAGATTGAAGATTTAATAATGGTTGAGCAGGCTGGAATAATAGAATTGAAAAAAATTATGGAAAACACAAAACCTACTATTCCACCAGAATTAATTGAAAGGATTGAGAAGATTGAGAAGAAGTTGCTTGAGATTCCAACTCAAAAAGTTGGCATTGGTATACAAGAAAGGATTAAAGAAATAGAAGACGGATTTAATTCCTTTAAATTCGAAGTCAGAAAAATTGTGGAGGACGTTGATAGAAAAATTAGTGACATCGTTACAAAAACAACTTCAAAACCAGATGAGGAATTTAAATTTTACTCTTCGGGGATAGAATCATTAAAAAATAATGTTGAAAATCTTTCAAAAAAAATTGCGGGAATAGAGGCTAGTTTATCAGAAATTTATAAAAGGCTTGAGGCGATTGAAAATAGAGAAGAAACCGAAGTTAAAGAACTTTCTACCCCCATGAAAGACATAAAAGAAAAGTTAAAGTTTTTTGAAGAGGGAATAACTAAACTTTCTGAAATTTCCGATAAGATTCAATCTTTAGAGAAAAAGATTTTGAAAGTTGAAAAATCTCTGTTAGAAACCGCCACGAAAAGACCAATAATATTAGAATAATAAATTTTCAAAAACAAAATGGTTTAATATTAATTTTACAAATTTTAAGAAATGGTAGAAATGGGTTACACCCTAATAATAGCAGAGAAACCGGATGCAGCAAGAAGGATTGCTGAAGCTATAGCCGACTCAAAACTAAAAAAAATTGAAAAGTATGGAGTAGTATACTATGAGTTTGAAGTAAATGGGAAAAAACATGTTTGCGTCCCTGCTGTAGGTCATCTTTTTGTACTTTCTCCCACAAACAGTAAGTGGGATTATCCTGTTTTTGATTTTGAATGGATACCAACATACAAAAGAAAAGAAACAGCATGGACAGAAAAATACTTTAAAAACATTCAAGAACTTGCTAGAAAAGCTATTGAATTTATCGATGCGGCAGATGTTGATATCGAAGGTGAGGTTCTTTTGTACAACATCTTGCGGTTTATTTGTAAAGTAAATGATGCAAAGCGTATGAAGTTTAGTACCCTAACAAAAGACGAGCTAAAGGAGTCTTACAAAAACATGGAAAAACACATCATGTTTCCAATGCTAGAAAGTGGATTAACTCGTCATGCCTTAGATGCCCTTTGGGGGTTTAATACAACACGTGCATTAACTCTTGCTTTAAAAAGCGCTGCTGAGAAAGGGTTTACAATTTTGTCTTCTGGTCGTGTACAGTCACCAACTTTAGCAATTTTGCTGGAAAGAGAACTTGAAATAAGGAAGTTCAAACCAAAGCCTTTTTGGGAACTTGAACTTCATATAAAAATAAACGGAACTGAAGCTATTGCTAGTTACGAGAAGGGAAGAATTTGGATAAAAGAGGAAGCCGACAAGATATTGCAAGAATGCAAGGGCAAAGATGCAAAAGTGAAAGATATAAAGAAGAAGAAGTACAAGCAAGCACCACCTGTTCCTTTTAACACCACAGACCTGCAAGCTGAAGCTTACCAGCATTTTAAGTTTTCTCCCCAGCAAACTATGAATATAGCTGAAAGTTTATACCAACAAGGGTTTATAAGTTATCCTAGAAGTTCTTCACAAAAATTGCCACCAAGCATTAATTATGAGAAGATTTTGAAGGCGTTGTCTTCTTTACCGACATACAAGAAATTCGCAGAAGAAATTTTGAAGAAAGAAAAACTTGTGCCTATAGAAGGTAAAAAAGAAGATCCGGCTCATCCTGCCATTTACGCTACTTGGGAAGTACCTGATATGTCTAAACTTACTCCGCAACAAAGAAAGATTTATGATTTGATAGCAAGGCGTACTTTAGCTGTATTTGGAGACGAAGCGCTGAGGGAAACCAATACAGTTAGCTTAGATGTTGCTGGTCATACTTTCTTGCTTGTAGGTAAAAGAACTTTAGAGCCTGGATGGACGAAAATTTATGAACCTTACTTAAAGAGGGAAGAAATAATTTTACCTGAACTTCAAATTGGACAAATTGTTAAAGTAATTAAACTAGAAGAATTGACCAAAGAAACCCAACCACCTGCTCGCTATTCTCAGGGAAGCATAATAAAAGAAATGGAAGCCAGAAATCTTGGTACTAGAGCTACTAGGGCTGAGATTTTACAGACGCTTTATGATAGGGGATACATAAAAGGAAAGAGTATTCAAGTCACAAAGCTAGGAGAATCTGTTGTTAAAACTTTGAAAGAATACTGTCCAAGAATTTTATCAGAAGAGTTAACAAGAAAATTTGAAGAAGAGATGGATCTTGTTTTTCAAGGCAAGAAGAAAAGGGAGGAAGTAGTGGAAGAGGCAAAGAAAACTTTGAAAGAAATTTTGGAAGAGTTCAAGGCCAACGAGAAGAAAATTGGTAAAAGGCTTTTGGAAGCTTTGATGACAAAGAGAGAAGAAGAGAGAAGACTCGGAATCTGCCCCAAATGTAAAACAGGTGAGTTGAGAATTTTGAGGTCTAGACTTAGTGGGAAGTTTTTTGTTGGCTGTAGTAATTATCCAAACTGTAAGACAGGCTATCCTCTTCCAGCAGGATCAAACATTCAAGCTGTTGGTAGTGTATGTGAGAAATGTAACACCCCAATAATACAAGTTTTTAGGAAAGGTAAGAGACCTTTCAAGATGTGTTTAGACCCGAACTGCGAAACCAAAAAAGATTGGGTTAATAAAAAACAAAAAACTTGATTAAATATTGTTTAATCTCAAAGGTCGATAGAAAATCCGACAAAAGTCGAAACACTAATTAGCTATTGTCGAAGTTTGTAGTATTTTTTTCGACTTTCGGTTCTTGATACAGCTATACCCTCTCGCTCCATTTCCTTCAAATATTCGTTGCACCTCGTTCTCGACAGTTTGATGAGCCTGCTAAGCTGAAAGGGTGTGAGCTCGCCATATTTTTGCAAAATCATCTTTATAGCTTCTTTTGTTTTTGAAGTCACTGGTTTTGTTGAAAGTTTGAATCCTCCTGCAGAAATTATCCTTTCAACTTCCCTCAACCTACTATCCATTTCTTGGATTTTCTCCCATAAATTTTTCAGTTTTTCTAACTCTATTGCCATTTGAGCTCTTTGGGCATCCATTTGCCTTAAAAGCTCTGCCATTTGCTCTTCGTTGCTGTTTTTCTTTTTAAGGATTAACAGGTTCACAATATAATTTTGTCTTTTCGACAATATAAAAGATTTTGATTTTTTCCAAGGATTTCAAGAAAAAAATGTCGATTTTAAAATTTTTCTGAAATTTCAAATAGCATATGAGGTTCGACAAACATTTTCTATGTTGTACACCGGTGTACAAGAGATGAAAGCTGAAGATTCTATAGAGAAAATTATAACTACGCTTAGAAAGCACCCAGAAGGCCTTACTCTAAGCTCTTTAGCAAAGCTCTCTGGTTTGCATAGACATACTTCTGCAAAGTATATCAGAAAGTTGGTTAAAGCCGGAACTGTTTTTTATAGAAAGATTGGGTCAGCAAAACTTTGCTACTTAAAAAATAAAGTGTCGACCCAAGAAAGAAAAAAACGTTTTTCGGTAAAAAAAGAGAAAGGATTTAATTTTGTTTTAATCCTTACTGTGACATTTCTTTTCCTCTTACAACTAAGCATAGTAGCCCAAAATTTTTCTGGGTTTTTAAATGTTTCCAATTCTAGCGAATTAGAGCAAATTTATGGTCAATTTACAGAAAACTACGAAATTGTCGAAAATAACACTAATTCGACAAGTATTGAGGTTTTGCCCGTAGAAGAAGAAATTGTCGAATCTACTAGCACAACATCAACCACAACCACTATGCCTTTTACTGAAGGAGAAAATAATACAGTCGAAATCGACAATTCAACTTCTCAAGATTTAGAATTTCCTTCTTATTATTTGTTTGGGGTAAGTAAAGAAAAAGTAATGATAGGAGAAGAAGTAGAATTTTTTGTTTTTTGGCAGGACGATTTTGGTTTGGATGAATGGATCTTCAGCTGGAATTCTTCTGGCTCTTGGGAGAATGAGAGCTATACTTTCATTTCAAGCTATGATGAAGAAACTAAAGTTTTAACAAAGCAAGGATGGAAGTATTTCAAAGATTTAAGCTACGAGGATGAGGTTGCAGTTCTTTCTGCTGATGAAATAAAATGGGAAAGGCCTTTGAGAATAGTTAAGCTTCCTTACGATGATGGAATCTACAAGATAAACGGGGAAATTGATATCTGCGTTACTCCAAAACATAAAGTTTTTGCGAGAATTGATTATCCTTTGGACTTTGTGAAAAGGGCTAGAGATTTGTTGTTTGGGGTTGATTTGAGTGAGTTCAAATTCATTGAAGTGGAGAGAGCTTATGAGCTTGCTAAAGCTGGCTATGGCATAACTTTTCTTGACGAAAATTTAAAGCCGATTTATGTCAAGCAAATAAGCTTGGAAAGTTATAAAGGGGTAATTTATGATTTAACTGTTCCTAGCCATATTATCCTAGTCAAGAGATTTGGAAAAGCGGTTTGGTCTTCAAACCTTAATATTTTGGAAGCATGGAGCAATGTAACAAAAACTGTTAACTCAGTTGGAACAATAGCTTTCAAATTCTACGCCTCGGACTTAGCAGGAAATTGGAATGAAACTGAAATTGGTCTTATGGAAGTCCTGCCTCAAATTTTAGAAGAAAATGTTCAGCCAAAACCTGAAATTAAAATAGAAAAAATAGAAGCTCCTTATTCTGTTAATATTTCTGAAGAATTTGAAGTTAAGGCTTTTATAACTTCGCTGAATGGAAACTCTTCTGATGTTTTTGTTAGCTTACAAGCTCCAGAAGAATTTATAGCTGGAGACCTGCAAAAAACTTTAGCCCAGGTTGGGGAGAATGAAAGCTCGATGATATCTTGGCTATTAAAAGCAAACGAATGTGGAAATTATACTTTAAACATTACCACAGAAACAAATGAAAGTAAAGATTTTAAAAGTTTTGATATTGAGGTATTTTGCCCAGAAAACATAGGCTTTTTTCCTTTATTAGAAGCTTATGTAAAAGTTGAAAATATCAATAAAGGTAATTTTGTTTGGAAGTCTGTCACTATAAATGGTAACATTTCTGTCAATGGAAACTTAATCAAAGCAAATGTTAAAGTGAGTGTTGAGGATCCTGATGGAAAAATTATTTACCAAAAAAAGAAGGTTTCTGATGGCAACTTCATCTTTAATTTTGAATTCTTGCCAGAATCCTTTGGTATTT
>JAWCME010000010.1:0-1487 GCA_039091335.1 Candidatus Aenigmatarchaeota archaeon
GTATTTACGGCACCAGCTTGCCATTCCATCAGGCTTTTGTATTCATCTGGTAGTTGAGATTTCACGCTTGTTTCATCCACAACCCCTTCAATCCTTTTTACCACAACCTCATAACAATTTGCATTTTTATTTAAGTTTATCCTCCCCGTCTGCTCCCAGCATGCAATTACATAAGCGGCAATTTCAAAAGAAATTCTATCAGGATTTGAAGCTTCTATATAAACAACTCTTTGAAGCACATAATCGCTTTTACAAAAAGTTGGCAAAGAAGGCCTTAAATGTTCTGGCAAAGGAAGAAAACCTAAAAGGCTTCTGAAAAGAGAGCAATAGGCTTGTTTCAAAGCTTCTGAAAAATTTGTTGTTAAAAATGAAATTAAAATAACAATTGAAGCAATAGCTATTACAAAAATTGCAATTGTTGAAATGGCTATAGCTTTCATAATTAATTTTTCTATTTCTAAGGAAATAAGCTAAGCTGCTTCAAAAATTAACAAGCTTATCTCTTTACCGGTTGAATTGTACCTTACTTTAATTTGATAATTTTTATTGCTTTCGATTGAATCAAAATAAATTTTCACATATTTTTCAAAAAATCTTTCCATTTCTTCTCTCTTCATTTCTTGCAAAGAGTTTATTTTAACTAAAAAACAATCTTCTGAAAAAATTCCTTGACCAAAATCATTTTTAGACCAACAAAGCTCTGCACAATTTTTTAAATTTTCAAGAATCAAATACTTTGAGCCAGCTAAAGCTTCTTTACATTCTATGCTAAACTTACCAACAAAAGAAAAATAAACTACTAAAGCTATTATCACAACTAACAAAAAAAGGACATAAGACAAAAGCTTGCCCACTTCCATCTTTTCACCTAAACTGAACTAATGCTAGTTGAAATTCCCCAAAAGGCGAAGAGTGAAATAAAGCTTATTAAACCGTAAACTATAACAGATTTAATTAAGTTCTGTGCAATTTCCCAATCTCTTGCTGTTTCGTCGAACCCATTTTCAATCCCACTTAAAAGCAAAGAGAAAAGAGCTACCGCTTCTATAGTGTAAATCCCTATTGAAGCTTGTAAAACTGTCATTGGAACAACATTTTCAAAACCCCCAACAAGCAAATCTATGAAAGATTTTGTACCGGCTTGCATTGGAAATATACCTAGCAACCTTTCTATTTGAGATAGCTTTTCTGCAAGAATTCTGAGCATCTCTAAGATGAAAACGGCAAGAGAACTAACTATTCCAGTAACAATAGGAATAACAAAACTTGCTTGAAGCTTGATTGCACTCCTTGTTTCTTCCAAAAGTTCTTTTATCTTCATTTCAATCAAATTTATGTTTTCCAAGTAATTTGCTATTGTTTTTGCTATAGCTCCGAGCAAAACAGCACTCTTTTCTGAAGCATCCGAAAGTATTCTAGTTATTTCTTCAATTAGAACAGAAGGATAAAATCTTAAAACTCCGTACTCCTTATCAAAAATAGCTCTT
>JAWCME010000010.1:1550-13124 GCA_039091335.1 Candidatus Aenigmatarchaeota archaeon
ATTTCCGAAAATTCTTCTGAAGAAAGAATAGCTTGGTTTTTTCTGCATACCAAGCTTTTCGTATTCTTCCAAAGTTTTTTGAATTCCCGTTTCAATGGGGTAGCCTTCTGAAAGGTAATTTCCCATCGTGAAAAGTCCAATCCTAAATTCTTCTTCTATGTTCTTTATTTCATTCCTTATCTTTATCCTTTGGTAGCTTTTTAGATAAAAGTAAGAAATGAAAATTAAAGCAAAACCTGCAGTTATTGAAAAAGTTGAGAGAAGATTTTCAACATTTAAGCTTGCCTCTTTCATCAAAATACATTTTTGTGGTGTAATTCCTGTGGGGCATCCCAATTCTATCAGCAATTCTTGGGTTGGAAACATTAGATTGAAAGATAGGTTGATGAAATGCAAAATCCCATAAGTCATTATCAAGAACCCAATAAGAATTGAAAAAATGAAAATTGGGATATAGAACCTTTTTCCACCAACTTTGAGTTCAAAATAGCCTTTTGGTGGGAGCTCAGGATGTTTGCTTATGTCTGGCACCATCAAAGCTCCAGGCCTTTTCTGCAATATCCTGTTTATCAAGAAATAGAGCAAAAAGGGCAAGAAAATTATATAGCCAAAAATAAGTTGTGGTGTACTAACTTGTTGATGCAAGAAAATTGCAACCATGGGAAACATAACAAGACCCATCACTGGCAAAAGTAAACCAAAAACATGAAGCATCATTATTGGTGAGTAAATTTCTTCAACATAAACTTTCATTCTTTGATGAGTAGCATCTAAAACAAAAGCTAGAGCTTTTCTCAAAATTTCTTCTCTTCCTCTTTCGGTAGGCTCTATCAAAACACCGTAAATCAAGCTCAAAGCTCGAACAAAATCTTCATTCCACCAAACCCATTTTTGGGTGTATTGACTTAAAGCTTCTTCTACAGTTTTATATTTCCCTGTTTGTAAATCCCACATGGCTTTCCTCATATCTTCACTTATTGGCCCTCTTGCACGCTCAATTGCAAAACTCACCGCACCTTCTAAGCTTGGGTTGAGCTTTAGGTAAATTGCCATGTAAAGGACTATCTTTATAGCTTCGTCTCCTGCTTGAACTCTCAGCACGCTAGCCCTAAAAGAAGGGTAAGTGTAAAAATACCAAGCTAAACCAAAAGGAATTAAAAGAAGAAAAACGCTCGTTGAAATATCGTTAAGAAAAAGGATTAAAGGCGAAATTGAAAGAAAGGAAAGGATAAAAATAAGAAGAGTGGCAGAAAGAACTCCTGTAGGCGAGACATTTAAAGAAGAAAAAACTATGTTGAATTTCAATTTTTCTTCCATTGATTTTGATGGTTTTATTCTTAAGCTTTCAGCAAATTTACAAAACTTTTCGTAAAAGCTTTTAGGTTCCCTTAGCCTTTGCTCTTGGAGAAGGAATTCAAGATATTCTTTAGAAATCCCTTTTTTTAAACTTTCTGTGCTTTTTGGAGCAAAAACTCCCATAATTAAAATTTAACTCTTTGAAGAATTAAACGTCAACTTATTTCTCTTAACGCGTTTCTAACAGCATTTTCAGCAGCTGCCCAATCTATTTGTTGACCTGGTTGAGGTGTTAAAGCATTTATTGCTTGTGTGATATAGTTGTAGTAATTGGTGGAAAAGCCAGCGATGTTTTTAGCTGCGTTTAGGTTGTTTTGGGCAGAACCAGCTTGCCTTGCACCTAAGTCGCGCAAAGCATTTTGCAAGTAGTTTACAGCAGTATCTCTCCATTTTCTTGTCATTGATTTGTAATATTCACCTGTAGCTATACCATATCCTTTAAAGAAAATACCAATAATAAAAGTTGCTGCAAAAATTACAACAGACCAAGCGCCTAAAAAACTAAAAAGAATCCAAACTATTTTCACAAACCATCCCATTGGGATTGTTATAAAAGCTATTATTAGTGCAAGAACTCTATTGACTTTACCCATACCCTCGAAAATATTGATCGAAGTTAGAAAGGCCCAAACAAGTGTATATATTGCTGCAAAAGGTAGAATGAAAAGATAAATTATAGCAGGTACATAACCCCATTCCCTTGGCAAACCAATGAATTGTAAAGCATCTTTAGCGGGTTCTGGCAATTCTCTATATTTGAAACTTTCTGGAATCTGTAAGTATTGTGGAAACTCTACAAATTGAGGTATGATGAACAATAGAACTACTAAAATTAGGAAAAGTATCAATCCGCCTGATACCCTGCCTTTTGGTTTTGGCAACACGCCACCAACAGCAAGAAGAATCAGTATAAAAATTAAAATGAAAATCACGCCAGTGAATTGTGGTAGAATTGAAATTATTTGACTTGCAAGGTCTTGGGCAAAAACAGAATTAATTAAAAAAGAAAGAAAAATTAAAAGTGAAAAAATTCTTTTTTCCATAATTTTATTTTAAATTCATAGAATATAAGTTTTGCTACCTATTCTTTTTTTTCTAGTAGAGAAGAGCAAAGAAATTATGAATGCCAGAAATAAGAAAAAGAAAGAAATTGCAAGAACTTGAACTAGAATTTGAAAATAATAAAGAGAAGCAAAAAGGACATAAAAGGCTATTGTGAAAGAGATTATGAGATTGACAGGTGTTTGAAAAATTTTAAGCTTCTTTAAAAATCCAAAAACTATCAAAAAACTCAAAAGAAAAAGTAAGAATCGAAATACAACTTCTATCATTTAGCTTGCCTCTCAGTTTTAAGTTCTTTGTATTTTTTGTACCATTCAACTCCTTTAAGGTCTCTGCCTAGTTCTTTAGCTAGCTCTTCTAATCTTCCGATTTCGCTTTCTAATTTGCCCCAAACTCTCATTTTTTCTAATGGATCTTGAGCTTTATTAAAACTTTCCCACATTTCTTCACACTTCTTAATTCCATCATCAAACATTTTTTCTTTTTCTTCCAAACCCCCAATTTTTTTAATGCTATACTTGCCTACGCCAAAAATGAAGATTGAAGCAAAAGCTGTTACTACCAAAAAAGCTGCTAAGAAAGGAAGCAAGTACACTAAACCCAAATAATATAGGGAAAAAATACCTAATGCAGAAATAATTAGAGAAAGCATTAAATTAAGCCTGTTTGTAGATTCGCCAAAAATTTTGGACTTTCTTAATAAAGCATAGAGTAAAAGAAAGAAGAGTAAAAGGGGGAGGAAGATTTGAAAAATAAAATCTTTTAAAGTTAAACCAAAAATTTCCATAAATAGTATTTGTTTCTTTAGAATATTTTCATAATTGTTATCACTAAAAGGAGATAACTTTAAAAATATTACTGTTTATATTTTTTTCATGGAGAAAGAAGAAGTGGTAAATGTTATCGAGACTATAGATTTTGTAATAAAAATAGTAAGAGATAAAAATGGAAATCTTGTATGCATAAAAAAAGCAAGAGAGTTTCCAAGTTCGATAAAAAGATTTAACATAGAAAAAAGTGTTTTGAAAGAATGGGAAAAATTTAACAAAATATTGCCCACGCAATTTTTAATTCCTCCAACAAAAATTAAGGAAAATTTTTTCATTCAACCTTACTTACAACCTCACATCCCAAACGAAAATGAAGTTGAGAAAATGCTTGAAAAATGGTATGAATTCTGGGGAGTAACTCTAAGTCATGTAGATTTGCACAATATTCTTAAAGAAACCGCTACGTTTTTACAATCATCCCTACCGGAAGAAAGGATTAACAGCCCACTTTACAAAGAAGTAATAAAAGAAATATCTGAAAATTTTAAAGGAGCATATTCAGGGCATCTTTCTAAAATACATGGAAATCTCACTTTTGAAAATTTCAAAAGAGATGAAAGAGGTAATTTATATCTCGTTGACTTTGACTTTTCGGAAGAAGGGTACATAGAAGATGATGTTAGTAGATTCAAAGTAGATAGTATAATTACTAAACCAATAACATTAAAATTTTTTGAAAAATTGGAAAGTGATTTGGAAAAAGATAATATTTTGAATGAATCAACAACCAAAGCATTTGATGTTATTAATTACCTTAAAAGACTACCGTATACTAAGTATTACCATAGTGATGCTGAAAGAGATTTGTTTGACTTATTCCTCATAAATTCAATAGAAACTCTCTACAATAAACCTCTCACAACAATACCTTTACCAGAAAGGAAGATTAGAGTTTTAAACATCTCATGGGGATTACCTGGAGGGGTAAACACGTACATAGAAACATATACAAAACCTTTGGAAAGGTTGGGTTTTGAATTTTACGAAATTGGGTGTAGTTTTGATGAAAATGAAGAAAATCAAATTTTTTCTATAAGAAAAGGTGAGAATTTTGAAAGAGTCTCAAAAGAGTTAGTGGAGGAATTGTTAGAAGCTGAGTTTGATTTAATAAACATACATAACTATTACATTGCTTTTCCACTTCAAAAAGAGGAGAATTTTTTTGAAGTGATTAAAAATGTGAGGAAGAAGAAAAAAATACCTATAATATATACAATGCATGGACATCTTAAAGAAATATTTGAGCAAGCTGGAATAAAAGATTCTGAAAGTCCCTATCTTAGAGCTGAGAAAGAACTTTTAGAAGAATCAGACATTATCATAAGCAATTCTTATCTTAAAAAAAGCCTATCCAAAACTATGCCGGCTCTGCTTAAAAAACACAGAGTGGTTGAACCAGCATCCAACATCGCAAACATTTGTGATAAAATACCAGAGAAAAAACTAACAAATTTTACCGAAGATACTTGGATTATATCTTATATCGGGAGAATAGATGAAAGTAAAGGTATAATGGAAGCCATCGATGCAGTTGGTTTATTAAACAAAAATGGATTTAAGTCTGTGCTTTTACTTGTAGGCCCTATACAGGCAGAAGAAATAATGAAGAATCTTCCTTCATACGTTTTTTACTGTGGAGAAAAAAATAGAGAAGATGTGGTTAACTATATCAAAGCATCTCACATAACAGTTCAACCTACTTATTACGACTCTTTCAATCTCAGTGTCTACGAGTCTTTGGTATGTGGGACTCCGGTGGTTGCTAGCGAACGTGCAGGAATTACTCATTATTTTTCTAAATACATCACTAGGTTTGAATGGTCTGACGATTATGAGGAGAGAGTGAAATATCTTTCGAATGCTTTAGAATATGTGATGGAAAATTATGAGGAAATAAAAAAATATACAGAAACTGGACGGAAAGAACTTTTGTTTGGATTTCATCCGATAAAAATGGCTTATGATATTGGAAGATGCTATCTTGATGTTATAAAAAGTTATTCATCATAATATTAACTTTTACCCGCAGGTGGTTTAACGCCTGCCTTCCTTGCCTCTTCTTCCGCTTTCGTTAACTCTTTCCTAATCTCGTCTAACCTTCTCCTCAAATTTACATCCCCAGGTTCAAGTTCTAGTGCTCTTAAAACTTCTTTTTCTTCTTCAAGCAGTCTATCTATATGAGCAAGATATGTTATAGTTCGCTCGCCTGAAATAAGTGCCGCCAAACCTAATAGTTTAATCATCCCACGCCAAAGTGCTCCAATAAGTATAATGTTAATTAAGAGTGCTACTATACCAACAGCCCCAAAAGTTAAAAATTCTACAAAAAGGGTAACAAAAAACCCTCTAAATGCAAGCAAACCAATGCATAAGGCCATTATATTTCTTAGTGTAGTGGGATGAATCCAATCTAAAGCCCAAACCATAACTGCAATTGATAATGCCAATGGCATTATAACAGCAAATATAAAGAAGGCGCTTAATCCAAGGTAGAATTCAGCGGGAGTTGCCCCTTCTGGCACATAACCAGTTATTATACAGGCAAGTGAAGCAAGGAAATCTGTTGCCATGGCTGTTGGAATATTAGTATCTTGAGGTACAACAGGAGGGATTCCTTTACATTCCTTATAACTTACAATTTTATTGATAGTTAATATTTCAAAAAATTTGTATTCTACCATAAACATAGCTATAAAAGTAATTACAAGGCCTACACCGAAAATAGATTTACCGCTTGTTAAATGGTGTGTTCTTATTAATACGGCCCCTATAAATAATAAACATGCTCCTATGATGACAAACATTAACCACCAACCAGCTATTGCTGCCCAAGAACTTCTTAAATCTTCAAATAAACTAGTTTGAGCAAAAGAGCTTTTCTGTAAAAGAATGAGCACTAAAATTAAAAACAATGAGTATTTTGAATACCTTTTATTCATTTTCCTCAAATTTTATTTTAATTTTAAAGTATAAAAAATATGAACCTGGAATTTCAGAAATATATTTTAAACCTCTATCTGAAAACATTTTTATTATCGAAAACCATCCTTACATGGGATATAAAACTGGATTGCAAGCATATCCAAAAGCTTGTATATTCGATTTTGATGGAGTTTTTGAATTTCCAGGCTCATCGCCCCTCTATAAGCTTTTCATAGAAAAACTAATGGATGAAAATAGGAGATTGGAAGGTAGAAAAGATGAAATTGATGAAAGCATTAAGTTAATTCTTGCTGGTGACTTGCCATCGGGAGAAAAGAAAATGGCAAAAATTTACAGGGAAAGTGAAGTTAAAAAAGAAGAATGTGAAATTGCTGCCATAGAAGCTGTGAAAGAGTTCAAGTTTGCGAAAAATGCCAGGAAGTTGATACAAGAAATTAAGAAAATGGGATATTGTATTGCCATAATCTCCGGTTCTATGCAAATTGCCCTTGAAGGAGTTGGTGAAATACTTGGCATTGATAAAGAAAATATTTTTGGCAGTGTTTTGGAATATGATGAAAATGGAAAAGTTGAAGATATTTTATTAAGACTCAATTTTAGAAAGCTTGAAGCTCAAGATTTTTATCTTAAAAAATTTATCAACAATAGTTATGGTTGTAGGTTCTTTTTCACTGACGATTATGTTTCAGATGCACCAACAGCAAAATTTGGTTTGAATCCAGCGATAATTATTAATAAAGCTAGAAGAGAAGAATTACAGTTTGATGTTGCTGCTTGCTGCCCGGAAGCAAGAGAAGATATGTTGAAACTTATTCCTTTAATTTACAAATTCGAGCAAGGATATGTTAACATACATTTAAGAAGTGAAGAAGAAGAGAAGAAGATTATAGACTTTGCTCGTGAAATAAAAATTTTGTCTTCTGATATTTCTAAAGACAAAATTGTTTTTCTTAAAAAATCATTTCTTTCAAAATCTATAGAACTTTACAAACTCCTTGAAAAAACATTAGCTAGAAAACAATATTTAAAGAAGAAGATTTTAGAATTGCAATCAAGTGAAAGTGAAGAAAAAGATATCGAACTTATGCTAACAATAACAGATTTTTTGAAAAAATATGTTGCTGAATTTCACGCAAATTAAATTTCTTCTTCTGATTTTTTCTTCCTCACATATTCTTTAAGTTTGTAAGAAAATTCTCTCAACATTCTAATATCTTCTTCTGTTAATGTACTATCCTTTCTCCTATTTTTTATAATTTCCTCTAACTTCAAAAAATTCGAAAAGATATCTTTGCTTTCATCATCCAAAATTTCTTTATCAGCTTTCATCACAGTACCAAAAAGATAATTGGTTAAGTCCCTTTCTATGTCATTCAATACTGCTTGTAAGTCTGAAACCGGTCTGTTCAGACCAATAACTGCCGGCAAACTTTTTTCTGCAAGTTGATGTAATTCTTCCAAAACTTCGGTATATTTTGGTATTTTTGGTATTATTTCCATTTCAGTTTTTTGAGGTAAAGATTGAGGTTTTGGTTCTTCTGAGATTGTTGGTGGGCGTATATTTGTTTGAGGTAAACTTCTCGTATTTTCGGCTTTGGTTTTGGCTTCAACAGATTCTTCATACCTAATTCTTACTTTTCCTTCAATCTCTTCTTCAGTTATAAGATATTCTGATTTAATTCTCCCTTCAGCACCACCAATCAAGGGGAGAGAAGATATAAAATACTTAAATTTTTCCTCGCCTTCCATTTCGCCAAACTCTTCTATGTCCTCTAATTTTTCTATCAAATAAGCTACTTCGTCTTCAGCTGAAAGGGATGGATCTATAGCTCTAATCTCTTCTAATTTTTCCAGCAGCTTGAGTCTGTATGAATCATAAATCCTCCATAACCTTTCCCAATCTGAACTATACATACTGCTTGTATCTATCTCATTTAGTTTTCTCAATTCATTATTAATTGCACTTTTTACCTCTCTTATTCCCCTCACAATATCCATGAGCAATGGTTTTTTAGTTAAGTCTTTTTTTGGTTTCAATCCATCAGCAATATTTTTTACGTCTTGGATGACAGAAGGTAAGTAGTTCAACATTTGCTTAGCAGTATTCTTTTTAATTTTAGATGCATGCCACCCCCGAGCATAATATAAACCTGTGGATACACACTCTTCCAACTTACGAAAATGGGGTTTAACTGAAATCGACTGATATTTTTCAAGATCTTTTAAAACACTTTCTAGGTATCTAAAATAAATTTCAAAATCAACACCACTCGCATCATTTTGTAAAAATAGTTCCCCTAAACTTTCATCAGCCCACTTCAAAACTCTAAGATTGTATTTAATTCTCTTGTATTCAACTTCAGACATTCTATTTATTGATTAAAAAGAAAAATATAAAAGTTTTTGATAATCCTAAAATAATTCAAAGTCATAAATTATAATATGAGGGTAAAATGGTCTTTGCTTTTTTTACTAATTGTGATTTTTTTATCTGGTTGTTTTGAAAAGGAAGAAATTAGACCCTCGGCTGTTGGCTTAAGTGCAACTTTAACTTCAGATTTGAAAAAGATAAATAAAGAAATGCCTACAACTTTCATTTTAACAATTAAAAACCTAGCTTCTGAAATAGCAGAAGACATTTCAGCACGCCTTACAAACTTAACTGATTGGAAAATAGAAAATGAAATTCAAAAATTAGAAAGCCTTTCTCCAAACGATTTATACAAGTTTTCTTGGGTTGCTTATGCTCCCCCTTACAACAAAAGCTTCACAGCTTCTGCTGAAGTTTTCTATTTGATGAAAACAAAAAGTAGTCTTAAAATCAGAGTTTACAACAATGAATATTTAGAAGGCTTGAAAAGAGAAGAAAGGGAAAAAATCAAAAGTCAATCAGCTCTTTTATCTTTAACTTCTAGCAAAAATACTCCTGTAAGCTTAACTGTTTCTCTTAACCAACCTTTCATTTTAACTCAAAGCTATCAAAAGTTTCCTTTTACAATAGAAATCAAAAACTTGGGCAAAGGAACTATTTACAGCGATTACTCAACTTATCCACCAAGAGAAAGGAATAAAGATAAACTAAGGTTCAATTTTCAAACCAATGCAACGCTTGATTGTGATTTTGAAGACGATTCTTTAATTGAAGATGATAAAAGTAAAACATTTGTTTGTAGGATTTTGGCAAGAAATATAGAAAAATTTGAAGATTTCTACATAGATTTTTCTTTAACTTATTATTATCTTGATAAAGTTTCTACAAAAATTGAAGCTATTTAAGCTTTTTTCTTTCCTGAAAACAAAAATGAATTATGGAACTATCAAGAGAAGGAATAGAAAAATTAGTGGAGTATTTGCTCGGTAAGATTGGGAAGCATAAATCTAACGTTTACTCAATGCTAATCAAACTTTTTCTAGCTTTTTTCATACCTTTAGCAATTTTCTTTCCTACACAAGTCCGTGGGATAATTTTACCATACTTAATTCTTACAATACTATGTGTTGTAACTATAATTCTTTTGATAGTTTATGCTTCTCCGATGGCCAGTGTTTTCTTGGGTGATTTCATTTTAGCTTTAATTGTTGTTGTTGTTTTATTCCTTTCTACTCAATACATAAATTGTGGCGAACAATCTTGCTACTGGATTTTGACAACAAGGTTTGGAACATCAATTGCTCTAATAATTGTTGTTTTGATTCTCTTTATTTTTTTAATAATAGCAATAGTTTGTAAAGGATCAAGTTATTGGATTTTAACAATTTTTCTAACTGTTTTGCTTTTAATCAGCATACCTTTTTTAAGCCCTAAAAATTATTACAGTTTTTGCAAGAAAATACCCTTCATTTATGGCACAGATATATGCAATCCTAGAGAAGTTGTTGTTGAGCCTATAAAAACTGTGAGAATACCTGTGAGCGGTGGTATAGGAGCAAAGATAGAAACTCCAAGCACACTTTATGGTGGCAATCCTTACGAATTCACCTTTACCATAACCAATTTTTATGAGAGAAATATAAGTTTTTGGGTTGAACCTAGCATAAAAAGCAGTTATGGAAGTGGTATAGAATTTTTCATACCTTTTAAACAAAAAATTTATACTCTTGCCCATAGGGCTTCTTATCAAGACATGGTTTATGTAGACCCTCAACAAATTTATGTGAAAGGCAGTACTTGCCCTTATTCAACACTTCAGTTAGCAAAAGCTAAGAATATAGAAGAAGAAGATGTTGTTTGCTCTGCAAGCAAGCCTTGCAACGATCCAAAATTTGCTTGTGTAAAGTTGGATGTTTTGGAATGTGGCTGTGCTGACTGGATTAAAGCAACTTGCTCAAGAAATTATGTAAATGCAAAAATTTACATAACTCATTCAGGATTTTTCTTAGGCAACACAACACTTTATTATTCTGAAGCTATAACTAAACCTTCTCCTGCATTTGAATTAACCCAAGGCCCTCTCAAAATTATTGTTGAATTCATTCCAAATCCATACATAGCCACAATTCACCAGTATAGAGAAGATGTGAGTGTTTTTATAACTCTAAAGAATTTGGGTGGAAAAGTTAGGATAAACAAAATCAACATCATACCAATTGAAACAACAATTCACACAATTGATAAAGAGAAACAATTAGAATTAATAGAAAAAGTTACAAGTAATGTTAAAGAAATAAGAGATTTGAGTGAATTTTTACCTGAAGTTTTAGAAAGTGGGATGGAAATAGGTGGAAAGATTGCTACACTTACTCCTCCTTTTGTTGAAACTAAATTAATTGATCTTGAAACTCAAGAAGTTAAAGAAATCAACAATATTACTTTTTCATTTATCAAAAATTACTGCGAAAAAACTTCTGTAAATACTTCAGAGAATGTTTCTGCTTTTTGGAGCACTAACTGGCAGAAGATCTACAATGCGATTTCTGAAAGTGGTTTGTGTGAACTTTTGAAGAATGCTTTGTCTCATGTTGATGTTCTAATTGAGCTTGAATACGAAAGAGAGACAAGCTTTACTTCTGGAGGTGTTATACCTTATACAAGAACTGAAGAATGTTTGGAGTTAACGGAAGAATAAATTTAATTCTGACTTTTTTTATAGCAGTCAAGCTGTGGCTATGAGAACCCCCACTTACTTCTGACGGCTGAACATAAATTCTCACAAGCATTTTCTTGATTCTCTTTACAATCTTTTATATTCACGCCCACAAAATTACCACATTGGTCACTAATTGGTTTAAATGGATCATTTTTTCCTTCATTTTCATATTTATCGCAAGCCCTCAGTAGTTGTGTCTTACAAGTTGCTTCATCTACCGGAAATAAGAATTGATGCCATCCTCTTGTCCATGCAATGTATAACAAAACCACACCAATTATGATGGCAATTATTAG
>JAWCME010000011.1:0-12559 GCA_039091335.1 Candidatus Aenigmatarchaeota archaeon
CCCGTTCTAACAACTTTTCGGCCCTCTGCTCCTTTCTAAAGAAATTCATCTTTTCTTTTTCATCTTGTTTGCTTACTCTTTTCAAGCTTAAATTTACAAAATTTTTCTGATAATCAACTTTTATAACTTTTGCTACATACTGCTTGTTGATTTTGATAAAGTCACGAATGTCATGAACCCATTTTCCAGCAACCTCGGAAACATGAATCATTCCTTCAACTCCAGGATATTCGATAAGCTTACACCAAGCAGCATAAGGGCTGAGCTTTTCAACCGTAACCAAAACAAGTTCACTCCATTTTGGCAGCCCCCTCTTCCTTACCATACTAATACTAAATAGGGTAAAACAATTAAATTTTGCTGTTTTTAAAAACAAGAATCAAAGATAGAGTGATTTTAACAAATTCTGTTTTAAAGCTCTTGGTAATTTGGATATTTCCTTATTTTTATAGTGAGATAGCAGTTGAGAGAAAAACAATTTAGGAGTCAATTTTCTGGTATTCAGTTGAGGATAGACAAACCCTCTTTTAATTGATTTTATTGGGTCATCTCCCGTCAAGCTATAAGCTGTTCCAACAAATTCTGGAGAATGGCTATCGCTATTACCAAGCATAGGAAGCCCGTATTTTCTACAAACCAAAAAAGCTTTCTTGATTGGACTGATGGAAATTCTCCTAAACTTTGGATAGTGGTAGAACAAGCTGAACGACCCATTCAAAACCTCTATTGCATCTACTCTTGAAAAGAAATCTTTGTACTTTTCTCTCAAATTCAATTTTTCATCGAAAAGAGACCAACCCATACAAAGGTTTGTTTCATTGTCAATAAAAGAGATAAGATGATTGAACGGATGGGGTAAAAAAACTATTGCTCCATGCTCTTTAGCATTATCAACCCTTTCCATAAAGCTTGAATCATAAACATGTTTTTCTGTGTGCTCTATGCTTTCCGGCTCCACATCTTGTGGATATACTATTACCAACTCTCCATCTTCCGTGTAGATTTCTTCGGCTGGGAAAAAATCAATTGGTATAGGGTATTTTCTGAGGACACTCTCCAAATATTTTATCATTTTGTAGGATTTTTTGGCGTTTTCTGTGGTGATTGCTACGGCATGATTACCCTCTTTTAAGTGTTGTAAAGCTGTTTTTAAAAGGTCCCCCTTGTAAATTTCTACGTCTCTTCCTTTCCACTTATATTCGATTATTCCGACATGGGAGTGAAGGTCTACTCTAATCATGATTATCAAATAATCAGTAAAACATTTATAATTTAAACAACACCCTTGAAATATGAAATTAGAGAGAGCCCTCAGAATTAAATCTATAACTCTTCTGCCAACGAAAAGGTATGTCATTAAAGCAGATTTTTCTACATTAAATTTTGATGAAGAATCATTAAACAACTTTGGAATAACTTTGGATGAGGGTTGTGTGGGCAAGTATTTAATAGTTTACTTGGAAGATATTCAAAAACACCCACAAACTCCATATGAACTTTTAATTTTTCAAATCACCAATAGGTTGTATGGATCAGAATTTTTGGATAAGCCGAGTGTAATTTCAAATACTCATAGGTTAGTTCGTCTCGGGTCAAGGATTCCGAAAGGTTTTCCTTCTTTTGATTTGATTCTTGAGCTAACGGAAGAGAAATATCAAGAGATACGAAAACTACCAGAAAATGCGGTTTTGCTACTCAAGCAATTGAAAATAGAAGACTCACCTATTAATATATTAGAGGAACTTGAAGTATAAAAAAGTAAATGATTTAAGAGACTATCACACGGATGAAGTAAAGTTAATCTTATAAAAACGGTAAACATATTGGTCTACATTAGCATATTTTTCTGGTTCATAGTGTAATCGTCTATCCTTAAATTTTTTTTCACTTCTCCCTTTGGAGAAATTAACAATGGTCTTGATTCTGTTAATGCTAATGCAACTTTCTCTCTAGCACTTTCCAACAGCCTCCATACTGTCCCACGAGAAGTTTTCATTCCTTCTGCAATTTGTTCTTGCGTTAGCTTTTCCATATCACTAAGTCTAAAAACCTCACATTCAGGATATATCAGTTCTATTGGTTCTGTGTTCTGTACAGGATTTGGAATGAATCTTTTCCCAAAAATTTAGCCAAAGCCTTCAATATTCATATGTACTTCCAATAGTACCAGAAGAAAGAACTTCGGCTTGAACTGCTTTTCTTGATTATTAGAAAACACGCTATTGGCAATACTTTAAGAACCTGTTTCTTCTTTTTGGTAGGAACCTTTCAACTGTTCAATTTTTTTGAGTTGAGGAGAAATCTGCCTTAACTGATCTAAATTAATTTTTGATAAATAAATTTTTTCTCTTGGGTCTAAATTCTCTCCAATTTGATATTGTTCACAAACACCAGGCATAACGCGAAGGAATACTGGCTTTAAAAAATCTACAAGGTTTTTTCTTTTCAAATCAGAGAGCATTTTCCTTATATGAGCTTCACTAACATCCAGTTCTTTGGCTAATTGTTTCACTGTTGCCATTTTGTACTTAGTGTTTAGTAAATAAAGTATCAATGTTTCCATAGGATTGATATTTTCTTCATTATGGTATCCTGTCATTGTATCATTTTAACTATAAATTTAAAACTTTTAAAGTTTTCGGCCAATTGGTAACAATGCTGTTATACTATGTAAAATTGAAAAAGTAAGAATTTCATCTATACATATTTGGTTGAATTAGCCTGTAGGGTCTGAATGTAAATCAAGAGTTCGGTTCGAGAGGGTAAGGTTTGAATCCGATTTGAACTGTCTTTTGGTTTCCTAAGGATGGTGGTATGAAAACGTAACTTTTTATAAAACAAGAGTAACAAGCTTCAAAGAAAACAATCCCTTAATAATTGTTAAAATAGAAACTCTAGGAAAACAAGAAGGAGATTATTAAATGAACACTCTTAAGTTTTTCACTAAAAACTTAGGTTTTAATACTTTTCTGTTTTAATTGTTATTATGAAGTGGTTAAAACGGTCTTTGATAGAAAACATCTGTATGACCTTAAAGGAGAAATAGGAAAATTAAATTTTGTTAGGGTTATTATATGAGCGATAGAGTTGTCCTGATAGATCAAAACAAATTTATAGAATCGATAGAGGGAATAGGAGCGGTAACTATGTTCTTTCCTTCTCCGGGACTTCATATGGTGAAAAGATATCTAGAAGAAAAAGGTATAAAAACAACAATAATCTATACTCCCAAATACGGTCATGGGCTAGATTCTTTGGTTGAGCTTGCTTTAAGATTGTTTAATCCAGATTACATAGGTTTAACAACTCATTTTTCTGGATCCGACATTCTTAGAGTCTCACAAAAATTGAAAAGAGAAGATGTAAGAACAGTTTTAGGTGGGCAAGAAGCTTACCATTGGTTTTTGTATCACTCCTATCGTTACCCTACACTTCCTTATATTTACAGTGTTAGTGGAAAAAGTCTGGCAAATTTTATCAGAAAAGGGGAAATGGATGGTATAGGAATTAAGGAAAGCGGAGAGTTAAAAGGAAACCCGAGATTACCTTCTACAAGTGACTTAAGTATACCAGATTATTCTACTGAGAATGTTTTTATTCATATTGGTGGAAAATCTATCGAACAAATTTCAAATTCCATTAGTAGTAAGAAAACCGAGATTATTTATCCAGTTGTCGCTTCTTATGGGTGCACTGGTAATTGTAGTTTTTGCTCTTATTCATTTTCAGTTGAAAAGGTGGGTTTATGTGAAGAGGGGTTTGTTAGTGAACAAATTAAAAATTTAGAAATTTTGGGAGGAACAATAGAAAGATTACTCCTTCTTGATCAAGAATTTTCTTTACATATTCCTTTTTATAGAAAATTACCTGAACTAAAAGAATACGAACTATGGACTATAAATAGACCAATGAGTATAATTCTTGGATTACGGGAATTAGAGAAGTTTTTAAAAGATGGGTGGAGAATTTATAACTATTCGACATCTGTTGAAAATTTTCATCCCCATGAATCAAAATTATTGAATAAACCACCAATCGACCCCGAAGATAAAGTAGAAATAATGTTAAAATTAAGACAGTTAAAATTAGAATACCCAAATTTTGAATATAGATGGGGTAGCTATGGTTTAATTTTATTTAATCCGTGGACAACCCCCTCGAGTTTTATGTTTAACATAGAAAGCATAAACAAATTTTCTTTTTGGAAAGACTTTTTTTGCTATCCAACACTCCTTCTTAATTCTCTTTTTGTAAAAATGTACATTCCACGCCCTGAAATTTCCCCTTACAATTATAATGTTGAAGTGAGGAAAGATTGGAGAAATCTTACATTAAATTGGACGTATTTGAAGAATAGCAATATGTTTAATCTTCGTTCTTTTGTTAAATCTTGTTTAACTGGTTTAACTGAAGAAGAATTAGAAGGACTATGGTGGGAAAAACTTTATAATGAACTTAAAAAATATTTTGAGAAACAAGGCTTGTAAACATTCTACAAAATTAGACCAAAAACATGATAAGTAACATATATCTGATAAAACCTTTGTTTTCAAAACTATTCTATTTGCCAAAAACTATTCTTATTAGAAAACAAAAACTATTTAAATAAATTGAGGTGCAGGGGGTGGGATTCGAACCCACGAAGGCACTAAGCCATAGGGTCCTAAGCCCTACGCCATTGACCAACTAGGCGACCCCTGCAATATTGAGATAGGTTTTTCGAAAGTATTAAATCTTGATGTTTTTTAATTTAAGGTTTAAATGCTATTTATGAAAACTTTAATCAGAATACCAAGAGACGCAGAGCTTCCTTTGATAGGTTTAATTCAAGTTGGTATAATAGACAGAGGCACCAACCTTTTACAGATAAGACCGACTTCTATTTGCAACTTGAATTGTATCTTCTGCAGCACAGATGCAGGAGCTTTTTCAAAATATCGTGTGGCTGAATATATTGTTGATAAGCAATATTTAATAGATTGGATTAAAGAAACTGTAAAATTCAAAGGTGAGGTTCATGCTTTTCTCGATTCGGTTGGTGAAGTTTTGACATATCCAAAAATTCTTGATTTAATTTCAGAAATTTCTCAGCTCGAGGGCATAAAAAACGTAGCAATAGAAACAAATGGAACTTTGTTAAACGAAGAGATGATTGAAGAAATGAAAGAACTGAAGTTAGCGAGAATAAATTTGTCTTTACATGCTTTGGATGATGAATTGAATAAAAAACTAGTTGGACTTGAAGAGTACAACACTAAGAAAATTGTGGAATTGATAAAATACATAACAAGAAGTGGGA
Organism: Candidatus Aenigmatarchaeota archaeon; assembly: GCA_039091335.1. Lineage (GTDB taxonomy): Archaea > Aenigmatarchaeota > Aenigmatarchaeia > CG10238-14 > SCSR01 > JAWCME01. The sequence continues at coordinate 5,300 of JAWCME010000011.1, forward strand.
TAGATTTGATTTTGACCCCTGTTTGGATTCCAGGCTTGAACGACCAAGAGATTCCAAAGATTATAGAGTTTGCAAAAAAAGAAATAAAAAACAAGAAATTTCCAATTTTAGGAATCCAAAAATATGAAGCCCATAAATTCGGAAGGAAGCCAAAGGGAGTTAAACCAATTTCTTGGTTCAATTTTTACAAAAAGATAGAAAAATGGGAGGAAGAGTTTAACGTTAAGCTGAAACTCTTGCCCTCTGACTTTGGGATAAAGAAAACAAACCCGCTACCAATTCCTTTTAAAGTTGGTGAAAAGGTTTTGGCTGAAATTATGGCTATTGGCTGGATGCCAAACGAAATGATAGCAGTTGCTAGACAAAGAAGCATAACAGTTGTTAATTGTAGAGAAAGCTTGAACAAATTGATTAGGATAAAGATTTTAAGAAATTTTGACAATATCTACATTGCGAGATGAATGAAAAAAGAGCTTGAGCTTTTACTCTCAAAGCTTAAACCCTTGGAAAAACCAAAAGTTAGTTTTGAGCAATACACGATACCATCTGATTTGGCGGCAGAAATTTTAAATCTTGCTTTTTTATCGGGAGACATAAAAGATAAAACAGTAGTTGATCTTGGTTGCGGGAGTGGAAGGCTTGCTATAGGAGCAGCTCTTCTGGGTGCTAAGAAAGTTATAGGAATAGATTTAGATGAAGATGCGATCAAACAAGCAAAGGAAAACTTGGAAATTGCTGAAAATTTAACAGGAAGAAAATTGAAAATAAATTTTGTTTGTTCAGACATAGTTAAATGGAAAGGCAAATGTGATACTGTTTTACAAAACCCACCTTTCGGGATTAAAGGAATCTACAATGACAAAATTTTTCTTGAGAAGGCTTTAGCTTCTGCTAAAAAAATTTATTCTCTTCACAAAAACGGAAGAAAAAAAGTTAGAGACTTCATCATAAAATTTGTTTCTGATTCAGGAGGCAAGGTAGAGAACATCATAAAATTCAAGTTTTTCTTGCCCCACACCTTCAAGTTCCATAAAAAACCAAAAATAAGGTATGATGTTGACCTTTATGTGATAAACAGCTAAATTTTTCATTCGGTTATTTCTGCAACAATAGCTTCATTGAGTTTTATCACATCTTCTGTTTTAAGTTCAAGTAGTTTTGTTCTTTCTCCACCCCCACCATAAATAGTCTCATACTGCAACAATTTCTTGTCTAGAACAGTTTTCATCTTGATTTTATGATGAATCATGGGAGTTGCTCCTGGTAAATAACCAGAATAGTTAACTGCTTCCTCAAAAGGAACTAGCCTAACTTTTTTTATTCCAAATATTTTTTTAATTTTAGGAAAGCTTAACTTAGAATTTCCAGGAATAATTGCAAGTATCGGGTTTTCATCTTGGTCCAACAAAACCAGTGATTTTGTAATTTTTCCCAATTCTATACCAGTTTTTGCAGCGGCATCTGCAGTGTGTATGGTTTCTGGTTTTTCTATGAATTTGTGCCAAATCCCTTTTTGTTTGAGATAATTTTCTAAATCCATAATTTTTACTTTGTAAATGCTATTAAATCTTTTTATAATTTAGATTTTTTCAGAAACTAAACCAATTAGGATTCTTGAATAACTAACAACAGCACCCACACCAAATTATCTTTGAATTTATTCGGCAAAAACCCAACAAAAAATCTTGTTTTAAATATTTTAAAAGGTAAGAAAAACATATGGAAAAAACATCTAAACTCAATATCGACACTTTACTCTTATTTTCATTTTTGTTCATAATTTTGAGTTCATTAAACCTATATCCTTTAACTCTGATAGGTTGCGGGGGATTTGGAGTAGGAGGCTGTGTTTCTGCTCTAGAATTTCGTTCACTGATAACAGTTTTATTAAATGGATTCCATTGGAAAGAATCAATTCCTGATGCTTCGCAAGAACACATAGCCAACCCCGTATTTTTATTGGTTTATCTAATTCTGGGATTGGCAATATTCAAAATTTCTCCATATCTTCTAGAAAAAATTTTGGAAAACAAGAAAAACATAATTGAATTTTTATTACCAACCAAACTGAAGCTTTTATTGTTTTTTTTAGGAGTTTTAGCGATGTCGCAACTTTGGTTTTATAGAGATATTTGGTATACTTTACCAATCTTACCCTTCTACATTTTTCAATTTTATGTATTATGTCCAATTACTTTTGGTATGTTAGTAGGAAGTGCCCAAATTTCTGACCTAGTTTATCAATTATTTTTCCAAATCCCAAAGGAGTATATCGATACTTGTATCACCTCCCCCTCTACTATAGTTATTATGTACTTATTAGAATGGTACCTTTCTTCAGCCATAGTTGCTTCTTTTATTTCAAGTATTTTGAAGAGATGCAGAAGGTTAAAAAAATAATTTAGAAGAATAATCATAGCCTAGAAATTCAGAAGCCATCACAATTCATTAGTCTATTTCATACTAACAAAAACCCACCCAAAATTTAATGCCCCCGACGGGAATTCCAGCTTAAGCCTTTGAACCCGTGTTTCAAGCCCGAGAAGCTCGCGTCCTATCAGCTTGTCAATTGACCGGGCTAGACGACGGGGGCAACTTCATCTATTATTTTCTTTTTGAGATTAAAAAAATTTAAAACACGGGAAACTTAAGCAATAATCTTATAGATAGAATCGCCTTCTCTAACCTTGTCTTTAACTTTTAAGCCAATAGCATCTCCTGCTTTTGCTTTTTTTATTTGTTGATGTTCTATTTCCATCGAGTCAACATTTTGCTGGAAGTTTGTAACACCACCCTCTATTGAAATCATATCACCTACTGACAGCTCATCTGTAAGTTCTACTACTGCCACTCCAATTTTCCCATAATAGTGGGTAACTTTCCCAACAAGCTTTTTTTCTTGGTTTGTCATAATTTACCTTTAGCTGACTACTATTTAAATCTTTACATTTGAGAAGAAGTTTACCAATTTTTAGCCGCTTTTGCAATATTCGATCAACTCTTTAGTGGATTTAATATCATCCACCAAAGCCCGTATTGGAAGATCTTCTATGGGACACATTGAAATAACATGTTTGCCCCTAGCTTTAGCATACCCAATTTCAAATGCTACCGCCTTTCCTATGTATCCATTCGGGCAAACAATATAAAGAATTTGTTGTTTATCTATTTTGGATAAAAAATCCAATTCGATTTTTTTCATGTCTCCCAACAACTCTTCTTCTGTTATACCTTCAGGAATAATGAGCCCGTAGGGTTCTTCTCCTCTTCTGTATCTTTTATCTAAAACAGGCCTCTCTACTGGGATACCTTCTTTATTCAACTCCATTTCAAGCTCTAGAATTTGCTTGTAGAACTTAAAACTACCAGCAATGCACACAGATTTCATAAAAAATTTATTGGATAAAAAAACTTTTAATGCTTTCCGATGAACAAGGAAAATTGTATGTGGGCCCGGAGGGATTCGAACCCCCAACTCGAGGTGTCTTCCAAAAAAAATCCGAAGCCTCGCCGGATATCCAAATTTCCACACGGGCCCAAATAATAGTTGTTTATGAAAAGACTTAAAAAACAGTAAGCATTTGACTAACAAAAAATAAAAAAGGGAAAATTTGGGTCAAAAATCTTCTGTTTCTTCTTTCCCTACAAAGAGGTCATCATCTTCAAAGGGGTCCCACAAATCTTCTTTCTCTTCCTCCATTTGGCTCCTCCTCCCACGACCCATTTCTTCCAGGTCCAGAGTGTGAAACAGTTGACTTTAAGAGATAGAAATCACGCTGGATGAAGTGGGTTTTGGGATTTTTACCTGATGATATCTATGCCCAATGTTTGGCTGATTTCTCTCGATACAGGTGTCTCAAAGCTCACTGGACCCAAGATATAAGGCGATTTTACACCAGTCACTATAACTATCACTTGAACCCTTCCCTCAAACTCTGGAAGAATCCTTGCTCCCCAGAAAACTTGTGCTGATGGGTCTAGATATTGTGAGACTGTCTCACCAATTAGGTTTACTTCATCCAATCTGAGGTCAGGACCACCTGTTATGTGTACCAAAGCACCTTGAGCTCCAGTGTAGTCTACTTCAAGCAGCGGGTTTTCTAAAGCCCTCGTTATTGCATCTTTTGCCCTGTCTGAGCTATTGCTTTCTCCTACTCCTATTGCTGCAACTCCTCCACCAGTATGCATCACAGACTTAACATCAGCATAATCTAAGTTGACGAGAGAAGGCAAAGTTATAGTTTCTGTTATTCCTTTGACCATCGAAGCTATTAGTTCATCCGCAACTGCAAAAGCCTGTTGAATCGAAAGATTTCCTGCATACTTCAGAAGTTTATCATTTTCTATTACTATCACTGTATCACAAACTTGTCTTAATCTTGCAAGACCATCTTCAGCTTTAGCAACCCTTGCTCCTTCCAGCTTGAATGGCATGGTTGCAACTGCTATTACTATTGCTCCTGTTGATTTCGCCAATTCACAAACAACTGGAATGCTTCCTGTTCCCGTTCCTTTTCCTAAACCAGCTATTGCAAAGAGTAGGTCCACACCCTCTAAACACTCTTTTATTTCATTCCTGCTCTCCTCAGCTGCTTTTCTTCCAACTTCTGGATAACCTCCGCACCCCAAGCCTTTTGTCAATTCTTTTCCGATAAGAATCTTTTTGTCAGCCTTTGTCACGGCCAAAGCTTTAGCATCTGTGTTTAAAGCTATTGTCGTCGCACCCTCGATTCCCATTTCAGTTAATCTTGTTACAGCATTGCTTCCTGCACCACCACATCCTACAACAGCAATTTTTGCTCTCCTCACAGAAAAACCAAACTCTTGTTCTGCAAGCTTGTAATAGTCAACATTACTGAAAGTTGCTCCACTTGTTGGTTCAAGTCTGAATCTTGTTTCTGGTCTGTCTTCTCTTTGTGTGCCTGTTGTTCTTGCTAGTGCGTTTTTAATGAGTGAATCCATTACCATTTCTCCTCCTCCTATATTCGACAAAATATATTTTGTCTCATCGAAAACCCCTTATAAAGGGTTTTCAAATCTATCTTTAGAAATAGGTTGTGTGCAAAGAACACTACCTAGAACAAAACCCGAATTCTACCCGAACTTAACCCGATTTTAACCCGAACCTAAATTAAAGTTTAACAAACTCTGTGTTAATTTTTACTTAAAATTAATTTAAAAACATTTTTTGTTTTTGAAATATGTTATAAAAACTCTATTATTCTTGCTATAAATTTAATATAAAACATATTATTTTAAATATTTTTTAGAATTATTGTTAATAAACATATTTTTTTGAGATTATAGCTGAAAAAAAATTGATTCAAAACCCATAAGCAAACCATAAGCATTTTAATTTATAATATATAAATGAAGTAACGGTGGAACAGAATGCTCAAGAGAACTCATTACACGAATGAACTTAAAGGGTGTGTTGGAAAAAATGTTGTTTTAAGTGGATGGTGTCATGATGTAAGAGATTTGGGAGGAATAAATTTCATTTTGTTGAGAGACAAAGAAGGTATAGTTCAAATCACGGCAAGTAAAGACAAGACTCCAGAAAAAATTATAGAAATTTGTAGAAAGTTGCATCAAGAAGATGTAATCAGTATAAAGGGAAAAGTTGTGAAAAACAAGAACGCTCCTGGCGGTTTGGAGATAATTTTGGAAGAAATAGAAGTGATTAATACTTCTGAACCACTTTTGCCTTTAGACCCAAGACTAGTTACAAAATCAAGTCTTAACACACAATTGGATTGGAGATTTCTCTATTTTAGGACAAAAGAAGCCAGAGCAATTTTCAAGATCCAAGCCCAAATTTTGAAATCTTTTAGGAATTTTTTGATTAAGAAAAACTACATGGAAATTCAGCCACCAGTGATAATTGCTTCGGCAAGTGAAGGCGGTGCAGAACTTTTTACTTTACCCTATTTTGAAAAACAAGCTTACCTTGCTCAATCCCCCCAACTCTACAAACAAATTGCAGCAATTTCTTTCGAAAAAGTTTTTATGGTTGTACCTGTTTTTAGGGCTGAGAAGTTCGACCAACCAACTCACTTGAATGAAGTTAGACAGATGGATATAGAGGAGGCTTTTGCCGATGATAAAGACGTGATGAGAGTTTTAGAAAACTGTTTGGCTGTTATTGTTGAAGAAGTGAGGAGAAATTGTAAAAAGGAGTTGAAAGTTTTAGGAAGAGAACTTAACTCTGTTGAACTACCCTTGAAAAGAGTAACTTACACAGAAGCAGTTGAAACGATAAAAAAAGAAGGTGAAAAAATGGAATGGGGAGAGGATTTCACAAAAACACAAGAAAAAATTCTTTCTCAAAAATTTGGTGAAGGTTTTTTCATCGTGGATTGGCCCTCTGAAATCAAAGCTTTTTATGCAATGCCTTATGAAGACAATCCAAAAATTTGTAAAGCTTTTGATTTAATTTACAATGGAATAGAAATAGCATCTGGTACTCAAAGAATTCACTTGCCAGAGCTTTTGATAAGTAGGTTGAAAGAAAAGGGTCTTAATCCTGAAAACTTCAAGTTTTACATAGATTGTTTTAGGTATGGTGCTCCTCCACATGCTGGTTGGTCAATAGGCTTGGAAAGGATAACAATGGCAATAACAGGAAGAGCAAACATAAGGGAAGTGACCATGTTTCCAAGAGACAGGAGCAGAATTTTCCCCTAAAATCTTTCTTTCTTTTGGTTTAATTGGTTTTCAATTTTTTCGATATGAGGGGAGATTTGTTTCAACTGTTCTAAAGTTATTATTGAGTAATGAATTTTTTGATGTGAATAGGGTTCAATTCTAGGTAGGTTAGGTGCGTTAATTCTCCACCACTTATACCTAAAAGAAGTGGGAGGAGTGTATATGAAATCTACCCAACCCCTTTCTTTCAGCCTCGAGAGTATTTTCCTTACATAAGATTCACTAAGACCTATTTCTTTAGCTAATTGTTTTGTTGTTGCACATGTGTACTTAGTATTTAGTAAGTAGAGTACCAATGTTTCTGTTTGGTTAGGAAACTTCTTCTCTCTATGTTGTTTCATATTCATCATATTCTCAATATAAATAGAAAACTTTAAAAGATTTTCGATCAATCTCTTGACCAAAAAAAAAAATTGCGCCCGGGGAGAGACTCGAACTCTCGACCTTCTGGTTAACAGCCTCGACTTCTAAATCAGCCGCTCTACCTACTAAGCTACCCGGGCATAATATTATTGAATCAGTCTTAAAATTAATTCCTTTATTTTTTTCGGG
>JAWCME010000012.1:0-11446 GCA_039091335.1 Candidatus Aenigmatarchaeota archaeon
GCACAACTTCTACTCTACCATCAACTAAATTTCTTATCCACCCTGTTACATTATTTTCTTTTGCCCTGAGTTTGGTATGATATCTAAAATTTACACCCTGTACAACCCCACTGATAATCAAATGAGCTCTTACTTTCATTTTCTCTTTCTTAAGATATTTTAATTTTCAAAAAACATATACCACTGATACTTCTCTTTGTTATTGAAAACCCCAACAGTGTTTTTCCTCACTGTACCAACAATCTACTTAACTATTACAGTTTCTTCTGTCTGGGCAACAAGTGAGCCACTTTCTTCTTTTAAAACATAGTAGGGCCTTAGGGCATTGATTTCAATCAATTGTCTTAACGCAAGCTCAAGTTTAATACCCCTTGCTATGTCGCTCACCCACCTTTTGGCAAAAGGCATGCCAAAGAATGTGTTTTTTGCCTTTTCTAAAATTTTTCTTGCTTCCCACAGCCTTACTGGTTTATCTCCCTCGTATTTATATATTAAAACATTGCTAGACTCTTTCACGATACCACTTCCATTTGTTGTAAAAACCTCAATTGCTATAACTTGGCCTTCGTCTATCTTTTCTTGAATATTGTTTTTGCAATTTGGTATGGTTGGTTTAGTATGTTGAACAAACCTTTCTAGACCATGTCCAGATAGGTTATAGATTGGCTTTACTCTATATTCGTTTACAGTATTTTCTATGATTTCAGAAATTTCACAAACCTTTATGCCTGGTCTGATTGATTTTATCGCGTTCTCAACAGCTTTTTCGGAAGATTTTATCAAATCATTTTTATCTTCTCCTATACTTATAGAAAAGGCCCTATCCCAAATGTATCCATCAACATGAACACCAAAATCAATCTTTACCAAATCACCCAATTTTAAAACATAGGAATCATCTATGTCTGGTGTATAGTGGGCAGCATTTTCATTTATTGAGATATTAACAGGAAAAGCCACACCACCTCCCAAATTTTTTATTTTTTCTTCGATTTTTTCAGCTATATCAAGAATTTTCATATTTTCCTTCACGAGTGGTTTTGCAAAAACAAGTACACTATCAGAGATTTTTCTGGCCTTTTCATAATTTTCTAAAATTTCTTTGTCCATAAAAAAATATTGTATCCTTAATTTAAAATCTTCATTTTTAAAAAAACTTGACAAAAAGTTACGATAAGTTTTTATATGTGAACGGTGATATTAAACAATAGTTATTAGTTTTGGATGAAACATGAACGATATTTTAGATCAAGAAAATTTTAAAGAAGAAATTCAAAGAATAGTTGAACACACAAAAGACGAGAAGTTGGTTGATTTAGTAAGAAAAGTGATAGAAAGGTTTATTGTTTTTGATAGAGAGTTAGGTACTGGCTTAACCAGAGATGCTGTCGAATACATTTCTGCAACAGCAGAAGAAACCAAAGATGTTAATTTGGTTAAATCGGCTATAAACTATTTTTTATTAGATGAAATAGTACACATAATAGAGAAATATAAGAGAAACAAGTTAAATGTTTCAGAAATATTCAGTAGCATCGGTGCAAATATACACAGGTTACTTACAGTTAGTTGTTCATCACAAAAACAGTATGAAGAAAATTTTATAAAATATCTCAACTGGCTTGGTAACGGCTTTATTTCAAGATTTTTAAATTTTGTTGCAGACTTTCCGTACAATGGATGTACTCCACTCCAACAAGAAGTTTTCTCGATTTTGAATATAAATTTATCAAAAATTGATTTGTTCCTCCAAAACAGCATGAAGGTTTATAGAAAAAAAATTCCAATAGAAAAGAAAATCATATTGATATCGCTTCTCACTCGCGTTTGTTTAGTTGATAAAGAGGGGTATATAGAATCAATTTTAACAAGCGATTTGAAAAAACTAAAAAACATTGTTGAAGATGAGTTGAATTTAAAATTACCAAACAACTACTCTCTTGTTTGTGGTATAAGCTTTATAAAAGACATGGACAAAGACCCAAACATTAGGTTCATTTATGAGAAAACCGTAGAGTATAAAGATTTTGGTAAATGGTTTGAGCATGACGATGTGACTAGAAGTGTAATTAATGCTTTGGAAAAGAACGGTTTCAACCCAAAGATTTTTGTGAATAGTGGTAAAATAATTTCACAAAAAAAGGCAGATGGGGGGTTTTCTGACAATTGGGTCGATGTTTTTAAGAATATTGTTATTAAGATATTGGGAAGCAAGAAAAACGAAATGTTACCCAAGATATCAATACCAAACCATTCACCCGGTTCAATATATAAACGAATAAAAAACGAGTATATTTTGGCTATAAATGGGGATAAAGAAGCAGCGAAAAAAGTCCTCTTGGATTTGAGTCAAATCATAAAAAACTCGTATCAAAGAAAAAAAATACCACAATCAGTCAACAAAACACTCTTGGATATAGAAATGGCAATTTATATGATTGATTCAGGTCTTGTAATAAATTATAGAGGTGCAAAACTAACTGCAAGAGTTTGGAGAAGAAAGGTTCCACAAGATCTTTATGATGTGAACAAGCTTTGGTGTTGTTGGTTTCTTCCTCAAAATGAAGACGAGGAAATTGCTTTATTTTTCATAGACCCAAAAACAACTCTACTTCAATTCTATGTTCAAGGAATAGAAAACCCAATAGCTGTAGCATTCCTTTATGCTGGAAAAGTTGGAAATGAAAACGCAGTTCTTCTAGACACATGGGAAGGCGGTCCCTTTACTTATGTTTCTCTTGGTCAAGAAAAAATGTTTGAGTTTGTTTTGAATTCATTAATCAAATTCACAAAGAAGTGTGGTGGTAAAAAGTTGGTTATTCACTCCTATCCTAAATATACAAGAGCTAAGGAATTTGGAAATTTTTTAAGGGATAAAAAATTCAAGATAGAGAAAGTTTTCTTCGAGGCGATAGATTCAGAAGATACAGTACTACAAAAATATTCTAAAACCAGAAAACACCATCTCACAAACGCTTTTGGTGTAGGTCCTTTAAAGGGCGAGATAGATGCATTTGTTTTTGATTGTTAAATTTTTAATAAATCTTTGATTTTGTTCTTTAGTTCTTTCGGTACAAGTGCAGGGTGTTTTACAGCGAAGCAAAGCTTTTTTATCCTTGGGTTGTTTCTTTCAAATTTGAAGGTTATTAACCCTTTTTTATGTAGGTTAGAAAGCGCATTTCTAACATTCCCACCAGACATCTTTAGTTTTTTTGCTATTTCATAAGTATTTAAACCAGGATTGCTGCAAACAAACTGATAAACCTTGTCTTCAGCCTTCCCATGTTTTCGCATTATATTCCCCTGACAATTAAAAGATTTACCCCAGTATATAAAAATCTTTCTGTTTAAGAGAAAAGCTTTTATATTAAATACAACATATGTTGTATTTATGGGAAGAGTAATCACAGAACTTGAAAAGACAATCTTGCTTTCAGCGATGATTTTAACAAAGGGTGATGTTAAAAAAACCTTTAGAGAAGAAGATATAGTGTTTAAATTCCCCATGAGACAAAGAAAAAACGTGAGGAGGTTTATAAAAAAACTGGTTAAAGAAAGATATTTAATTGAGTCTGACAAAAACTACAAGATTTCAGAAGAAGGTTTGAAGGTTGCTTCTGGACTCTTACACAAGGGTGGGACATTTGTTTAAGGTTATGGGGGAAAATTTCAAGAAAGCGGTTTTTTGGAAAAAAGAAAAAAATGGTGTTAGATGTGAGCTCTGCGCTAGAAGGTGTTTTATCACAGAAGGAAAAAGAGGATTTTGTATGGCGAGAAAAAACATAGGGAACAAACTCTTTTCATTGAATTATGGAAAAGTTGTAGCTATAAATACAGACCCCATTGAGAAGAAACCACTTTACCATTTTTATCCAGGGTCTTTTGCTTTATCTTACGCTTGCGCTGGATGTAATTGGGCATGTGAATATTGTTGTAATTTTGACATAAGCCATGTTGAATCGCCAGAAACTTTAGGAACTAGGTTTGAGCCAGAGCAAATAGTTGAAATGGCTGAGAAAGAAGATGTTAAAATAATTAGCCACACATATACCGAACCAACTGTTTTTTTTGAGTTTGCTTATGAGGTTGCTAAGCTTGCTCATAAGAAAGGGATAAAAAACACGTTTGTTACAAACGGTTACATGACAGAAAACCCCTTGAAAAAAATTTCAAAGTTTTTAGACGCCGCTACAGTTGATTTTAAGGCATCTGGTGATGAGGGGTTTTTAAAAAACCATGCCAAAGTCCCTTCGATAAAACCGGTTTTTGATACTTTAAGGCTGATGAAAAAATTAGGGATTCATATAGAGATAACCAATCTCATAATTCCAAAAATTGGAGAAAGTATAGGTAGATTCAGAGAATTTGTTAATTGGGTCCTAAACAACCTTGGGCCAGAAACACCGGTCCATATAATAAGATTTTTCCCAAGTTATAAAATGACAAATCTTGGTTCTACACCACTTTCAGCCCTAGAAAACTTTGTTAAAGAAGCTAGGAAGATCGGGTTGACATATGTTTATATTGGAAACGTTCCAGGTCATGGGTGGGAAAATACATATTGCCCAAATTGTGGAAATTTGTTGATAGAAAGGTTTGGTTTCGAAGTTAAATCCAAATTGACTGGAGAAAAATGTCCGAAATGTGGTAAAAAACTTAAAGGATTTATACTAGAGAAATGAAATTAAAAGGTATTGAATGGTAACTGAAAAACAAGTTTTAACGGCATTGAAAGAATGTTTTGATCCAGAGTTATCAATAAACATAGTTGATTTGGGTTTAATCTATGATGTGAAGGTAAACGATGGAAATGTAAAAATTGAGATGGTATTAACTTCACCAGGATGTCCGATGCGATTTTTTATTATAGAGGATGTGAAAGAGAAAATTTCAAAAATAAAAGGAGTTAAAAAAGTTGATGTAGAGTTAGTTTCAAGACCATGGTCTATTGATAGAGTTTCAAAAAAAGTTAAAAAGAAAATGGGGTGGTTATATGGGTTATAAAATTTTACATGATAGAAATGAATGCATAGGATGCGGCGCTTGTGTATCTACATGTGAAAACTTTTGGAGCCTTAAAAACGGGAAATCAAATCTTAAGGGTGCTAAAAAAGTTGGACAGAATTTTGAGCTTGAAGTTGAAGAACTTGATTGTAATAAAGATGCTGCTGAAGTCTGTCCAGTTAATTGTATACACATAATTGACTTGAAAACAAACAAGAAAATCATTTAGATTTTTTGCCAAACACTTTGAGCAAAAACCAACAACCGATCAAAAAAACACCAAGAGCAAAGAAAATTAGCAAGATCGGTGAGAGCTGAGATAAAACCAAATCTAAGGTATTTTCTTCTACAGGCACCTCTTCAGGCAATTTTCCAAGTAAAAAAGTTTTTATATATGGTAATAAGAAAAAGAAGACACCATAAGATAAAAATTCTATACCAAAAAGTTTGAGCCTGCCATTCCAAGTTTCAATTAATATAAGAAGAAGTGCTGCACTTACGAGAGTGATAATAAACAATGGTTTAATTATTTCACCGATAAAATCATGTGCAGTTAAGCTAAAAAACACAACAATGTCTTCATTTGATTTAATGTTCCTTATACAATCAAGAAATTCACACCCATAATTCTTGAAGTAGAAACTATCAAAAGACTTTTCTGCTATTAAATAAACTAAATAAGTTGAATTTTTCCCTAAAAATTCAGAACATTTTAGGGTTATATTTTCGAGTATGGTAAAACTAGCGGTAGAGTTTCTTTCACAGTAGTAGGATAAGCTATTATATAGGGTTTCAATTTCTTGTTTGCTTGCATTTTTAATTATCGCGTTCATATAAACAGAGATGAAAATATTTTTTGCGTTTTCATAGGTTGTGAGGTTGTATATAAATAAAGTTAAAACAGAAAATGTTAAAGAGAGGGAAAAAACAATAATCATTGTTGCCTTTCCTATATTTCTTAAGATTCTCACTTGCTCATCACTTGAAAAAGCTTAATATTTTTTTCTGTTTTTTTTCATTTAATATTTCTTCTTTTGTTATCCCAAGTGCTTTCAATACACGCATGCTAGCAGGAAGTATTTGATGATGAATATAATACTCAGGATCATATTCTATGGCTTCTACATCTTCAACGGGTTCGGCCCTATCAGAAATGGAGCCAGGGCCCTTTACTATTACAAAACCTATGATATTCCCCTCACCTATTGGCCTTCCCCTAGCTCTCGCTTTTTGTGCAGCTTTCACATGAGGACCAATTTGTTCATATTGATTTAAAGGTCTGGTTATTTGTTCGAAGATTGTTAGTTCTTCAATTGGAATTTTTCCTTCTTTGATTTTATTGATAGTATCTCTTACAATTTGGACAGCCTTCTCAGGATTTTTTTCTTTTAGGACTGTAATTAAAACCTCTCTTTGTATTTTTTTACTTAATTCGCACCAATCTCTTCTTATAGCTTCATATCCCCTTATTTCGATGTTGCCTTTATAGTCTAACAAAGCGTACCTTTTTTTAGCACCAACTTCACCTCTTTCTCTTGCAACAAAAATACCACCCTCATAAATATCCCTGAATTCTAGTTCTATTATTCCAGGAAGCTTATCATCTATTTCCTTCACAAACCTTTCACCAATCTCAATCAATTTTTCTTTTGATGTTTCTTTTGGATACCTTACCATTAAAGAGTCTGTGTCACCATAGATTATTTCAAAACCAAATTTTTCGGCTTCTTTAACTACAGTTGTAATGTAATGTCTTCCGAATGCTGCTGTAGCGGCGCCACACTCCCTTTTGTACCATTTTGCACCAACAAACCCAAAATACCCGTAAGAAGCATTTGCTATAATCTTCAAAGCATATTGTAAATTGTCTAGTCTTTTCCACTCCTCACTGTTTTTTCTTATCTTTTTCATCATTTTTTTAATTTCTTGCCTTTTTGTTATCAATTCTTCTAAGTGTTTTGGTATAAAGCCTTTATTTTTTATGCAAAAATGCCATGTGGTTTCTGGAACTTTATTTTTTTCTTTGCATTCAACATGCTCACAATTTAAAGTTTCTGGGCTTATGTTGTGAGACACTATTATCGTTGGATACAGGCTTCTAAAGTCAAAAGCTAAAATGTTAGAATGAATTCCTTTTTTTGGTTCAATAACTATTGCTCCTTTATAAACAGGTGCCATTTTCCTTTTTTCTATTTCTTCAGTTTTTGGTCTGTTTGGTATTACCACATTATCAACAAAAGCCCTTCTCATGTAAAATGCTTCAACAAGCTGAGAATAAGTGTTTCTACAAACATCAAAAGGCAAAAGGCCCGTTAGTCTGCTCAAAGCAAAAATTTGGGGCAATATCAATTCAGATAGCTTAAAAGTTAGTATGGAATCGTGAAGACTATATTCTGCTAGCCTTTCCATTTTTTCTCTTTTGCTCCAAATATCAACCATTTCTTTATATCCCATCTCCTTTTTGCCAATTCCAAGCAACTCTTGTGCCACCTCATTCAAAGTCAAAACTTCACTTTTCAGACTTGCTGAAAGGATGTGATCGATGAAATTAAAAATGTCTATGTGAACTCTGCCCCTGATTTTTGTTGAACTGATTCTCCCCCTTCTGACTAAATAGAGAAGCGAATTATCTCTACCCATTTTTATAGAAAACTTTAATTCTTCAGCCCTTTCTTTAAGTTTAGGGAAATCAAAATTATCGCCATTGTAAGTGCATATGAAGTCGGGATCTTCTTCTTTAACAATTTCCAAGAACCTTTCTATTATTTCTTTTTCCCCTTTAAGACATTCTACATAATCAGGATGATTTTCCCATGACTTAGAAGTTAAGACTTTCTTTTTTCCACTGTTAGAAACGAAGCTTAGCATGATTAGTTTTGACTTTCCATTTTCTTCTATAAACTCTGTGTCAAAGGCTAAAATATTTAGTTTGGAGTCAAAATCTTGTTTTATTGGTTTGACAGAATTTGCTTTTATGATGAAATCCACGTGATAATTCTCTAAATTTTTCAACTCTTCTCCTATTACCTCAATCCAACCCATTGGTTCTATTTGATTGTCAATCAAATAACGTTTGTAAAAAGAAATGTCATATTCGTAAGTTTCTTCTACCTCTTCCAAATCTTTTATTAAATCTCTTACATCTGGAATTTTTCTGGGATTATCTATTACTATTTTTAATATCTCAATATCTTCAGATTGCAGTTTTTTTCTAACTACTTCAGCTTTAATTATTTTTGTTTCAAAGTTTTTTGTGTCCATTTCTTCAATTTTTTTCTTCAATTTCTCAACTTTGCCCTTTTTTGGTATTGCATAAAAGTAAGGATAAAAGCCTTGGTCTAGAACTAAGAAACTTTTGCCCTTAGAATCTTTACAGTAAAGCTTAACAGTAGGTTTTCCTTCTAGCATGGTGTAATCTGCATCTAAAAGAAGCAAATTTTCTTTCAAGATCTCACTAATAAATTATTTTCAATTTAAAAGGATTTAGTTTGTAAAAGTTTTTGAAAATACTCCACGCAACTAATTAGGGTGTGGCCTTGTAAGAAAATAAGCCGTTTGACAGAAGAAATGTTTTATGCGGACTATCAAGGAAGAAAACCTGTTGAGACTATTCAAATTTGTCCAAAATGCTCAAGGAGAAAAGAATTGTGATATGGTTTGGTCTTGTTGATGCAATGGTGCTTGCTGGAATGAGAAAATTAATGCCTTAATTTTTCTCATAGAAATTTTTAAATAACAAGTTGTCTTTAATTGTATTTAATCACTTATTTTGAAAACTTTCACTTCTTTTAACTTTAAAATGTCTTCTGGCTTCATTTCGATTCCATACAAACAATCGCCCGAGCCAAAGTTAACTCTTTCTAAGTCTAAAACTTCTTCGTCCATCACAAGCGGAATATCTAACAACAAGGGACACACTGCCCCACGTTCTACACCACTCGCCTCTTTTACTTCTTCTAAATTTGCCAAGTTAACTTTCGAGTTTAACACCCCCCGAAGCCTATCTAAATTGATTTTTTTATCTCCTTTTAAGAAAACCCCCACATATCCTTTATTTGTTTTCACTATCAAAGTCTTACATATTTGTTCTGGTTTTATATCCTCCTTCGAAAATTTAACTACATCTTCTACTGTTATTGCCCTATCCTTTAACTCAATTAAACGAAATTTTATACCCCTTTCTTTAAGTTGATTTGTCAATTTGATTAAATTTTCATTCATCCTATCTTATAAAGTAATTTAATCTATGCATTAATTACTTTTATGAGTTTAGGTAAAAAACAAATTCATGGAAAGTTTGCTTTACAACTTTACAAAAAACAAATAGCAACCGAGTGTTTGGTATACTTACGAACAACAAAGGCTCAACTCATTTAAAAACAAAACCAGTTTCTTTGAACCACAACAATAGATCTAATTCATCAAGAGGGATATCGATTTGCTTTGAGAATTTTCTCATCTTATCTTCAATCTTAATATATTCTTTTTTTGTCAAACTTTTTGGGATTTTTTCAATTATTCCAAATTCTTTTAAGCCCCTTAAGATGTGAATATCCAATATTGACAACTGGTTTTCACTAAGGCCAATGTTTCTTAGGAAGTGAGAAGCTTCTTTCATTCCAAAACCTTTTATATTATTAACAAGCCACTCCCTTAGTTCTAAAGGATCTATGAAAGATTGGAGAAATTCTTTAATCTGAATTTTTCCATTCACTATAAACTTTTTTCTAGCTTCTACTATATAATTTGCTTTGTTTTTGCTAAACCTTACTTTTAGAAATGGTAGAATTTGTTCAACAGTACCTCTATATAATAGACCATTTTCCACTAATTTGTTTATAGACTCCCAAGCATCTTTTGCTTTTGATTGTGGTGTACAAATACAGAAAGCAAGTTCAGCAAAAATTTTTTCATTATCTTCATTTATCATTTGCTTGAATTCAAGGAGCTTTCTTCTAATCTCTTCTTTCTTTTCTTCATACAACCCCACCAGCTCATCAATTTTCTTCATATTTCATTCCTCAAAAACAATTTTCTTTTCTTCAAACTTAGTTTCAGGATATTTTTGGTACAATTCTTTTCTCATCGCTTCCAACATCTCTACAGGCTTACCCAAAAATTCAGCAGCTGTTAAAACATTAGTTTTCATTTCTTTACCTGTTTTGAATATTAAAGACATTTTCTCTTTATATTTTAAATCTCTGAGAAAATGATGATCTAAAATTAGGGTTTTTGGTGGAACCTCTTCCAAAATTTTAATTAGGTTTTTTACCGAAGCTTGAAAATTTTCATAGCCGTACCTATAACCGAGCATGTAAGTCATGGGACCATCAACAATCAGAAAATCTGGTTTGTTTTCTAGGATAAATTCAACTTGGTCTTTAATTGCAGGTCCTTCAACATCACTTGTGAAAATGAGTTTTTCATTACCTTCTTTCATTAAAACTTCGACAACCCAACCCAATTTTTGGCTCGTACCATGAAAAACTGGTTGAGAAAAAATAATTTCTGTTCTACCAAACTTAAACTCTTTTCCGTCTACATAGTCTAAACTTTCAGGAAGATCTTTAATTTTTTCAAGAAAGAAAGATGCCCTTTGTTTTTGGCTGAAATTTATTTTTTCTGTTGGGTGTTTAATAAGAACAATTTTTCTTTTGTAAATTTCTAAATTTTCCAAAGGATTGAAGTGATCATAATGATAGTGTGTGATTACCAAAACTTGAGATCTCATTGCAAATTCAACTATTTTTTTCCAATGTTCTTCCAATCTTTTTAATTCTGTAGAGTGTGGTTGAAGACCATATCTAATTGGTGCTAAAGAAACACCAGGGTCTATAAGAATTTTATTATTTTTTGTAGCAACCAAACAGGCCATAGATCTTGTCCCAAGGCTATCAAAAGCTATAGGCAAAATTTCCATCTTATTCACTTAGGCAAGCTTTTATTAAACCATCAAACAAAGGAGCTGGTCTAAGTGGGCGTGATTTAAATTCAGGGTGAGCTTGTGTTGCAACAAAGTAAGGATGGTTTTCAAGCTCAATGAATTCTACCAGTCTTCCATCTGGAGAAACTCCAGAAAAAATAAGACCATTTTTTTGTAATATTTCATGAAACCTTTGATTAATTTCAAATCTATGTCTATGTCTTTCTCTTATTTCTTTTTGTTTATTGTATAGCTTCCAAACAAGTGTACCTTCTTTTAAAATCGCTGGCCAAGAGCCAAGTCTCATGGTTGCACCATATTTTGATTCTTCCATCAATTTTTTCTGTTCTGGCAAAATATCTATAACAGGGTAAGGCGTGTTAGGATCAAATTCAGTAGAGTTTGCGTTTTTTAGACCACAAACATTTCTTGCAAATTCAACAACAGCTAACTGCAGACCCAAGCACAAACCCAAAAAAGGAATTTTGTTTTCTCTTGCATATCTTATTGCGGCTATTT
>JAWCME010000013.1:0-3082 GCA_039091335.1 Candidatus Aenigmatarchaeota archaeon
TTTTTGTATATTTGTCTGGTGGTAACACTCAAATCATAGCTTTTGTTGATAATGTTTATAGAATTTTTGGAGAAACTGAAGATGTGCCTGTTGGTAATTGTTTAGATGTCATTGCAAGAGAAATGGGTCTTCCCATGCCTGGTGGGGCAGAAATAGAAAAATTAGCAAAAAATGGAAAGTATGTAGAATTACCTTATGTGGTCAAAGGAATGGATGTGAGTTATAGTGGAATAGTTACTGCGGCTATAAATTTACTCAATAAAGGTGTAGCTAAAGAAGATGTTGCTTATTCTCTTCAAGAAATTTGTTTCTCTATGCTTGTTGAAGTCACAGAACGTGCTCTGGCACATGTTGATAAAAAAGAGGTTTTGTTGGTTGGAGGAGTCGCAGCTAATAAACGACTACAAGAGATGATGAAAAAAATGTGTGAAGGTAGGGGGGCTAAAACTTATGTTGTGCCTGTAGAATATTCTGGTGATAATGGAGTGATGATAGCATGGACTGGTTTGTTAGCTTATAAATTCGGTTGGAAACCCGGTTTTGATGACCTTATCAAACCAAAATGGAGAATAGATGAAATAAAATGGTTTAAGCAAAAACTTTGATTTTCTATTTCAATTCAAATTAATTCACTTTCACTTACCACTACAAAATCTCCAACTGATTTCACAGCACTAAAAGGAATCAATATCCTTCCTTTATCATCTGTTTTGGGGTTGATATCTTGAAGGTATTTTGTTGGTTGCTCGACTATGATATTTAAAAGCTCTCCACTTTCTGTTACAAAATCTATGTTACTAACTACACCAAACTTTCTTCCAGTTTCTTCACTTATTATCGTTTTTCCAATCACATCTGCTGCTCTAACTTTTGTCTCTGGCATATCATCACTACTTAATTATATTTTATTAAATTTAAATTTAAAGTTATGGTGAGGTGTTTTGTAGGGTATATTTTACCAGAAGATGTAAAGATAAGGTTTGTTGAATTACAAAAAGTTATAGAAAAATGGCCAATGAGATGTAAGTTTGTTGAAAGAGAAAATTTACATTTATGTTTTTCTTTCCTTGGTGAAATTGATGAAAATAAGATAACTCAAATATCAAAATCATTAGATTCTATTGGAGAAAAATTTAAAAAAAATGAAGTTAAAATCGATGGTTTGATACCAATCCCAAATCAAAATTTCATTAGGGTTCTTGTCCTTAAAATAATTGAAAGCGAGTATTTGAATGAAATTTTAAAGGAAATTTTGAATGAAATAGGGGGAGAAGCGAAGCCTCCACATGTAACTCTATGTAGGATAAAATCTATTGAAGATAAGAAAGAAGTAAAAGAGAAAATAAAGGAAGAAATGAAGAAAGATCATGGGGAGTTTGTGATTGAAGCTATTCAACTGATAAAGAGTGAACTAAAGAAAACTGGCCCTGTATATTCAATAATTCATCATGTTGAATTTTCTTGAGTTTTTTTATCCACGAAATCTTTCAATTCTTTTGTTTTTATATCAACTTTAAATTGTTCTGCTGGTATTCTTTCCCTTAAAGCTTTAAATATCTCTTTCTTTGTGAGTTCTTCAACTTCTTTCCCAGCAGGTGCCCTTGTTATGTAATCAATGTCTGCAATTTGTAACATTTCTTTGATTATTAAATCTCCTCCCCTGTCCCCATCAACAAATAAAGTGGTGATTTTCTCTTTTACTAAATTAGTTACCTGTTCTGGTATCTTTACACCTTCTATTGCAATAACATTCTTTATTCCATTTTTTAAGAGATTGAAAACATCTGCCCTGCCTTCTACTACAATTATTTCATCTGAATTCTCAATATCTGGACCTGCTGGTAAACCAAAATAGTCTTTTATTTGTGCAACCTTAACACCTTCTCTTATCACGTCTGTGAGAGTTGATGTTGGTGGAATTTCTTCTGTTATTAATTTTCCTAAAATATCTTTCGCCCTATTCAACATAAATTCTCGCTTTACCATTCTCACATCTTTAACAGAAATTGTTTTAATCGTTGCCACATAAGGTCCGATTCTTTCTACAGTCTCTAAGGAAGCTGCTATTAAGGCAGTTTCAGAACTATCCAGACTTGAAGGTAAGTAAATCTTTCCTTTTGTCTTTCCATTTTCATTCAAAACTTCTACTTCTATTCTTCCTATTCTACCTGTTTTTTGAAGTTCCCTCAAATCCAAGTCTTGACCCAACAATCCTTCTGTCTGGCCAAATATTGCACCTATAACATCTGGTTTCTCTACGATTCCTTCGGCTGAAAACTCGGCTTCTATTAAATATTTTATAGTAGATTGAGCTAATTTTCCCATTTTGATCATCCCCCATTAATTTTGTGAAAAATTTTAACTCTTCAATTTTGTAAATTTTTAATGACTTGAGTTTTTTTCTAATAAGGTGATTGACTTTAATTTTATGATGTGAAAAAAGATCTGTGAGGCGTGAAGTGATTTTCTCCCCCTCATCATCAAAATCGGTGAGTATAGCAACTTCTAATGATTTGAAAGAAATTACCATCTCAACAATTTCTTCCAAAGATTTTCCTGAGATTGTGATGATGTTTTGAAAACCAAGTTGTTCTAAAACCTTTTTATCTCTTTTACCTTCAACTATAGCTAAATCTGAGTTTTCTCTCAACTCCTCTAAAATTTCTAAAACTTTAGGAGAAAACATAATTTATTAGATAATTTCTTCTAATATATCCCTTTCGGTTATTATACCCTCCAAAAATTTATCTTCACCCACTACAGGAAGACCACCAACATCTTTTTCTATCATTTTTCTAATAGCTTCAGACAAATCTTTATCTTTCTCTATATAATAAACCTCTTTTTCAAAAGTCGGTATAATTGGAATATATAGTTTTGAAAAATCAAAATCATTCTCCCTTAAAAATAATAGAGCATCCATTGAAGTAAATATCCCAACTAGTTTTTTATCTTTAACTAGAGGTAACCTTCTGTAGTGAGTGTTCACCATACACTTAATAGCATCCATGATTAAAGTGTTTGGGTCTAGAAAAAAAGGTTTTTTTGTCATAATTTCTTCAACTTTTATTCCAAAATTAAT
>JAWCME010000013.1:3092-11098 GCA_039091335.1 Candidatus Aenigmatarchaeota archaeon
ATAGAAGAAAACCTTCTAACAATATCCCTTTCAGATATCATCCCAACAAGCTTTCCGTTCTTTGTTACTGGAAATCCTCCCCTTCTTGAAAATTTAAATTTTGTTATAACATTATTGAGCGTCTCATTGACATCACAAAAAATAACCTCTCTATTCATTATAACAGATATTTTTTCTAAAAAATTTTGCTTGCGTAGGAAAGCACTGAGTATATCCATCGTTGTTACTATTCCTACCAACTTTTTGTCTTTTGTTAAAATAGGCAACCTTCTGTGTCCCTTTTCTATAATTTTATTTATCACATCTCTTATTGTATCATTTTCAATACAATAAGTTGGATTGAGCTCTGAGAACTGAATTATTTTCTCTTCTCTATTTAGCCCAGATAATGTTAAATCAATACTCGTGCTCAAACTCTTCCCTACAACTCTCACACAACCATTGACCGTTCACATTCTGTAAATCATCACTATAGTTATCGCATGAATCACAAATTCCGGATGTAGTCTTTTCTTTTATTTCTGGTTCATAAGATTTCATTTTTATCCTATATTCAAGAAGGTCTAACATTTCTGGAGATGTTTTGGCTATATCTGAAAGTGATATTATACCAACAAGCTTGCCTCCAGAAACTACTGGTAGCCTATGTATGTTATTTTTTTTCATTTTTCTTACAGCTGATAAAACATCTTCATCCGGACCGATTGTAATTAAAGGAGAGCTCATGATTTCTTTAACTTTAACTTTACTTGGCAAGAGATTTTTCGCTATGACCCTTTTTATTATGTCACTATCAGAAAGTATACCAACAAGCTTGCCTTTTCTTGTTATGAGAACACAACCTCTTCTTGTTTTTTTCATCAATTCTCCTGCTTGTTTAACTGTTTTTTCTTGGTCAATTGTTATTACTGGTTTAACCATTATGTCTTTGACATATATTGGCAAAAGACCACCTACTTATAATATGTTTCTTTAAATTTTATTGTTTTCTAAAAACTTTTTAATAGGTATTCCAACCTCTTGTGTTATCTTCTTTTTAGGTTTTAAAATTTTTATGTTACCATAACCAAAATCTACAACCAAAAAAATTGGGAACCCCTCAATTTCTTTTTTCAAATCACCATAAAAATAAAAAATTCTTTTTTTAGTTGACTTCACTTGAAGTAGAATGCATTTTTTATTTTTAATACAAATTAAATCAGCTTTACCCAAACTCCCTCCTGCTCTTATAACCTTCCATCCATATTTTTCAAAAAGAAGCTTTACGTTTCTTTCAACTCTATACCCTTTTTTCTTTTGATACATTAAATAGATATATAAAAAATCGTTTAAAAATCATTAGTTGGTAAGATGGAAGTTTTGATAATTAGTGATATACATAATGATATAGAGAATCTGATAGAGTATATGGACAAGATTAGTCTAATTGACTTTGATGTAGTTGTAATTCCAGGTGATTTTACAGATGTCCCGCCTAAAGGGTTTTCTTCTGTTGAAATTGCAAAAATAATACTTGAAGAGTTAAAAACTTTTAAAAAACCAATTTTGGCTTTACCTGGTAATTGGGATAGAGATTTGATAAATTTTTTGGAGGAAGAAGGTGTAAGTTTACATGGCCATGGAAAAGTTATTAATGAAGTTGGTTTTTATGGTTTTGGTGGAGCAAAAACTCCTTTTAACACATTATTTGAACCATCTGAAGAAGAAATAGAAAAGGGGTTGGAAAAAGGGTTTAGAGAAATTGAAAACATGGAAATTAAAGTACAGGTCACTCATATGCCACCAGTAAAAACAAAACTTGATCTGGTTTATAGTGGCGCACATGTTGGCTCTGAAGCGGTGAGAAGAGCTATAGAAAAATTCAAACCTGTTTTAGCTATAAGTGCTCACATACATGAGGCAAGAGGAATAGATGAATTTAATGGCACAAAACTCATAAACTCAGGTAGGTTTCCTGAAGGATATTGTGGTCTTGCTTCAATCAAAGACAAAAAAACTGAAGTAAAAATTGTTAACTTAATATAGCCACTTTATTACCACAAACAATTTTTATATTTTAATCACAAAATAAATTACACATTAAAACTGTTTGGGATAAGTATAGGGGGATAAAAATGAATAAGTTAGACTCAGTTATAAATATTTCTATAGAACAGGATATAGAAAGAAAAGAGATTTCTTCAATTTTTTTAAATTTTGATGTTATCATGATAAAAATTTTACAAAAGTTTTATTTCAATGGGAACAAATTCCCAAATGACATAAACTGTTATTATATCCAACAGCTTTTTTCAGAACTAAAAAGTGAAGGTCTAAATATTAACTTGGAGACATTGAGAAAAAGGTTAGAATCTTTAGTTAAATTAAAATTAATTGAAAAAGTTGAAACTTATCCTAGGATTTATACGCCTGTTAGGGATGTTGAAAGAATAAGAAAATTGTTAACAAAAGTTAAAGAAATATTTTTATGAACTTTTTGAAGTTTTTACATTTAATAAGATTGTGATAGTGAAATTAAAATAAAAAATAAAAAATAAAATAAAAAAGTGCAAACATTTTTCTTAAATTAAAAAACTTTAGAATTAATTTTCAGTACTTTTTGTCATTTTAAGCTTTCTTTCTCTTTCTTTTTCAGTTTTAATTAACTTTGTTTTTTTGATTTTATTTTCAAATCATCACAGAAAAAATAAAATGTTTGTAGATATAGTTAATTGTTTGCACAAATGTTAAAAACTTTGTAATTATGAAAAAACTTATTTTTCCATTACTATTAAAAAAATATGCCAAGAAGACCGTTTGGTAAATTTTTTGAAGTAGCACTACTTAGTTGTTTAGACCCATTTATACCGAAAACTTCAGAGTCAATCAGGAAAAGTTTAGCTGAGAAACTTGATAGACCAGGTCTTTCTTGGCATACTGTCAACAAATACCTTTGTCTTTTGAGAGATGCACAAAAAATTGAAGAAATACGTGTTGGGAAAGTTACAACTTACAAACTAAAGAAATGACTCTTTTACTTATAAATACTGTTTTATTTTATATGAAAAAAGGCAGAAGAAGCATTGGAGAAGAGGTGAAGTCTCAAATTTTAGATGTACTTTCCAACACTAAACTACCATTAACAACTTCTTCTATCAAAGTTTTAATTTTGAAAAAATTTAATAGAAACTTAAGCTGGAATACAGTCCAAAAATACTTAAATGAACTTGTAAAAAATAATCAATTAATTGTTTTTTCTTTACCTCACTCAAAGGAAAAAGAAAAAAAAGGTGTTACTGTTTATATATTAAAAAAATAATATTTTCTTTGATTTTATGGAAAAAGAGGAAATTGTGAGTAATTTTCTTGAAAAAGGTTTGATTATTGATTCAGAAAGTTTAAATTATTTTTTAGAAAATCCAGATCAAATAAATGTTTTTTTTGAAAAAATTAAAGATATAGAAAAACCCCCGATTATTAAAAATGATTTTGTGAAGAAAATTTTAGAAATAAAAAAGTCAGAAATAAAAGAAATAAAAAAACAAACTTTAAGTAAAAAAACTTTTTCAATTGATGATGTATCTAGAATTTTGTTTGAGAGGTATGAAAAAATCAGATCGTTTTTTTCATATAGGATGGAGATTGTTAACTTAATTTCAATAAATAAAATAAATGATAAAACAAAAAAATTCTCTTTAATTGTAATGGTGAGAGAGATTGATGATAAAAATAAAACAGCTCTTGTAGAAGATTTTACAGGGGAAACAACAGTTTTTTTCCCAAACAATCTTTTTAATTTTATTGTTCAAGACGAAGTTCTGGGTTTAGTTTGCGAAAAAAATGAAGATAGGATTGAAGTTTTGAATGTTCTTTGGCCAGATTTACCTTTAAAAAGGAAAATTAGTGTTTTGGAAGAGGATGTGTATTGTATGTTTCTTTCAAGTAAAATTTTTTATGAAAAAAAGGAGCAAATCTTGAAAGAAATTTCAAAATTACCCTTTAAGTATCTTTATGTTTTTCTATTTTTCAATCCTAAATATAAAAAAGAGGTTGAAGATTTCAATAAAAAATTACCAAAAAACACTAGTTTAATTCTAATAAACAAGAATGAGATAGAAATAGATGGCGTACAAAAATTTTCAACCCCAAGTTTTTTAACTATTGACGACAAAATTAAACTACTCCTTGTGGACGGGAGTTTATTCTCTATTTATGAAAAAGTTCTAGGAGAAAAAACTGAAGAAATAATGTTGAATCTACTTAAAAAAAGACATCTAAACCCGAAATTTACTATAGAAAAAGCTTTTATGGAAGATTATTTTATCGTTGACCCTATCCCAGACATTTTTGTGTCTTTTGATTTTGGGTCTTCAGGAATGATAAATTATAAAGGAACAACAATAATTTCTTGTGGGGTTTTAGAACAAATATGTTGGGTTCTAAATCTTAGAACACGAGAAAGTTTAAAAATCAGTTTGACATAAAAATAAAACATGGAATCAATATTTCAACTTCTTGATGTTGATTATGTTTTCTTAGAAAATCGTCCTGTTATTAGACTTTTAGGGAAAACAGAAAATGGAAAAACAGTTTGTGCTTTTTATGAAGACTTTTACCCATATTTTTATGTTTTACCAAAAAAGGGAATGGAAAAAGACGTCATTGCTGAGCTTAAGGAAAATTTTAAAAACGATGTTAAAAACATAGAAATTGTTGAAAAGAATTTGCCAATAGGTTTTCAAGAAGAGAAAAAAGAAATGTTGAAAATTACACTAAAAGACCCTTCCCGAACATCAACATTAAGAGAAAGTTTAAGAAAAAAAGATTTTGTTGAGGATGTTTTTGAGGCGGATATCCTTTTTAAATACAGGTTTATGGCAGATTTTTCACTTTTTGGAATGAAATGGTACAAAGTTTATGGCACGCCAATTCAAACACAAAGTATAAGGGTAGATCAGGTTATCAAGATTGAAAAAATCGAGCCTTTTGAAAAAATAGAGAATGCTCAACTCAAATACATGGCTCTAGATATAGAAATTGTTTCAGAGGGTTTAGGAAAACCAGAAGAAATTCCCATTGCAATAATAAGTATGTCCTTCTTCCCAGCTTTCAATAGTAAAAATACGATAGTGTTGGTTGCGAAAAACAATATAAAAAAAATTGATAAAGATGTTTTAACTTTTAACAATGAAAAAGAAATGCTTGAAAAATTTTTGGAAATTATTGAAAATTTTGACCCAGATGTGATAGTTGGTTATAATATTAATGATTTTGACATTCCATACATCAACGAGAGGCTGAGAATTAATAAATTGAAAAGAACAATTGGGAGATGTAATGAAAAACCACTTGTTTCAAGAAGATTGGAAGAAAACAGATATAAAAATTCAGTTTTTGGAAGAGTGATAGTAGATCCATATTGGATTATAAAAGATATGGTTGGAAGAGGGTTTTTCACAGGTTTAAAAAGATTTAGTTTGGGAGAAGTTTCAGAATATCTTTTAGGTGAAACTAAAATAGAATTTTCTCATACAGACATACCAATTGCTTGGAATGGCAATGAGGAACAAATGAAAAAATTTGTAGATTATGCTAGAAAAGATTCTGAACTTGTTTTGAAATTGCTTTTAGAAAGACAACTTCTTGATAAATACATAGGAATTTCTAAAGTTTCGGGCCTGTTGTTACAAGATTCTCTAGATACAGGCGAGGCAGGTAAGGTTGAAAATCTTCTTTTGAGAGAATTTAATAAAGATGATTTTGTCTTACCTTGTAAACCATCTGAAAAAGAAATAGTGAGAAGAAAGGCTGAAAGAGATGTGAAAGGATTAAAGGGGGCCTTTGTTCTTAATCCTGAAGTTGGTTTACACACAACTTGTGTTGCTTACTTAGATTTCGCAAGCATGTATCCCTCAATTTTTATTTCTTACAACATTTGTCCAACAACTTTGTTAATAGAAAAAAAAGATGGAGTAGAAGCAATAACAACACCTTTTGGTACTTCTTTTGTTTCACCAAACATTAGAAAAGGTATAATCCCAAGAACTCTTGAAAGATTGATAAAAGAAAGGAATATAGTTAAAGACCAAATGAAAGCCGAAAAAAATCCTGTGAAGAAAAGGGCCCTAGATTCTTATCAAGAAGGACTTAAGAGAATAGCAAATGCTTCTTATGGTTATACAGGATTTTTATTGGGTAGAATTTATGTTTTAGACATCGCAAACGCAATCACAAGCTGTGGGAGACGCTACATTCAAGAAACAAAAAGACTTGTAGAAAGTAACACAAATTATAAAGTAATTTATGGTGATACAGATTCTGTTATGATAAAAATGGACACTCAAGATATAGAAAAAGCAATAGAAATTGGTAATCAAATAGCAAACTTTCTGAATGAAAAATTTGAAGGAAAACTTAAGATTAAAGTTGAGAATATTTTTAAAACACTTTTAATCTTGACAAAAAAGAGATATGCTGGTTGGAGTTTTGAAAAAACTGACTCTCAATTTAAAGAAGAAATTGTGATGAAAGGAATAGAAACCGTTCGCAGAGATTGGTGTGATTTAGTCAGTGAGACACAAGAAGCTGTTTTGAATATTTTACTCAAGGAGCAAAATCCAAAGAAGGCCTTCACATACTTCAAGGATATAGTACAAAAATTGCAGAATGGACAAATTCCGTTGGAGAAGCTTGTTATAATAAAAGGAATTTCAAAAAAGCCGGATCAATATAAAGGCGTACAGCCTCATGTTGAATTGGTGAAGAAAATGAGGAAAAGGGGGGAAACAGAAATTCCTTCAATTGGTGATAGAGTAGGGTTTGTTATAGTCAAGGGGGCACAAATGATTTCTGAAAGGGCAGAAGATCCTAAATATGTGAAAAAACATGGTTTGAAAATAGACCCTCGCTACTATATTGAAAATCAGCTCTTACCACCACTAGAAAGGGTTTTTGAGGCAATTGGTATAGCTAGGGCTGAGTTGGTTGGCCTTGGTAGACAAATGCTTTTAGGGGAAGCAATAAACAATCATAAGAAAACTGAGGAGTCTCCTGTTAATCAAGTAGAAGGGGTAATTTGTGTTAAATGTAACACTACCTTTAGGAGGGTTCCCTTGGTTGGCAAATGCACGGTTTGTAGAGGAGAACTAAACTTTTATTTTGGAGACGCCAAATCAAGGTTTTTTTCTTTTAACTAAAATTTAATATTTATGAAGAAAGTATCGATAATAATTCCAACAAAAAATGAGCCTTATATTCAAAAACTTGTTGAAAGAATTCATAGAACCATTCCTAAATTGAATAAGGAAATAATCATAGTTGACAAAAGTGATATTACCCCAAATGTAAAGGAAGCAAAACTTATCAAACAAAAATCCGATGGTCTTGGTAGAGCAGTTTTGGAAGGATTGAAGTTTGCTAAGGGGGATGTGATTGTTGTTATGGATGGAGATGGTTCTCATAGACCAGAAGATTTGATTAAGTTGATAGAAAAAACTGGAGAATATGATATAGTCATTGGTTCAAAATATGTTGAGGGGGGAATAACAAAAGATAAGCCTTACAGAGTTTTGATAAGCAGAATTTATTGTTTTCTCGTTTCTGTAATCCTTGGTATAAAAGTAAAAGACAATATATCTGGATTTTCTGCTGTAAAAAAAGAGGTTTATGAAAAAATCAAATTAAATCCTGTTGGGTTTAAAATAAACACAGAGATTCTTTATAAAGCAAAAAAATTTGGTTTTAGGGCAACAGAAGTGCCAATAGTTTTTGAACAAAGAAAGTTAGGAAAATCGAAAGGAAGTTTAAAAGAAGGGTTAAGAACTTTAAAGTTTATTCTTGAACTAAAGTTCGGGTTAAGATGAAAATTATATTGTTATAAAAGATTTTAGTTGATAGAGTTTCATTTAATCTTTCCCTTTCCTCCTGTCTTTTCCCACAATTTTTTAAATTCATTTCCATACCAAGTTTTATAGATTATTTTTTTTGCATATTTTTTTCCATGAAGGTTATACCACCAAATTGTGTTG
>JAWCME010000014.1:0-8755 GCA_039091335.1 Candidatus Aenigmatarchaeota archaeon
AAAACACCAGCTTTTAATTTTTTTAAATATCTTTTTGAGAAAAAAAGAACTATAGCTATAAAAATTGGGAGTAAAGCTGTTGGTGAAAAAAATTCAAAATTTATCATACCAAATTGATGAAGAATTATACCAAGGCCCCTGTAAGTGTTTTCTGATATGAGTTTCAAATTGTCCCACAAACTGATTGGTGGTTTAAGGTCAAAGAAAGGGAAGATGCCATGGTTCATGTTATATCTTGCCACATAACTGTTTAAAGTTATCTTCCCAAAGTTTAAAAAATTCCATAAAAGAAATGGAGAAAAAATTATAAATGATGTTGAACCGGCAAGGATGCAAAATGACAAGTGTTTAATCAATTTTTTCCTCCCATCCCACAATACACAGAGAAATATTGACGTTAAGAGAAATACATTGTCCCATCTAGCCAATACAGCTAAACCTAACAACGAACCAAGGATTAAAGCTCTTTTTATCGTAAATTTGTCTTTGAATGAAAAATATGCGTAGAAAGTCAACATTACAAAAAATACCGATAAAACTACTTCCATCCCACTCAAAATTTGAAAAATTATAAATGGGTTAAGACCATAAAGTACTGAAGTGAGGAAGGCTGTTTTAGAGTTGAATATCTTTTCTATGAGTTTAAAGATTATTAGTAATGTGAAAGTGTCTATAACTGAAGCAAAAAGGAGTATTATGTTAATGGCAGAATAAATGTTAGTTGTTAAAAAAAATGGTATGGTTATTAAGAGTATCCATAGTGGGTGGACACTATTCGTCTTGTCTACCCCATTGTAAGTTGGGGCTTTCCCTCTAGCTATGTTTTTTGAAATTGAAAACTCGTAAAATGAGTCATCTATGAGTATTTTCTCAACCAATGTCTTAACGTCTATTAATGCTATAGAAACTCTAATAACCAAAGAAATAAGAATTAGTAAAAACAAAAATTTTTTCCTCTCGAGTTTTAAACACATATTTTTATTAACGTTGTTAATTTAAATAAAAATTGTGGTGAATGTTTGAAACACAAAATTTTATCGGGCGACTCAATTTCTTCTGTAGCTAAAAATTTTGAAGAATTGTGGAAAGAATACGAAAAACCATCATTCTTAGGAGAAATTGTATTCAAAATATCTGAAATTGAAGCTATGAATATAATGAAGAAGTATATGCCAAATAAAAATTGTAGGATAATAGATGTTGGCTGTGGAACAGGTAGAACTTTAATTCTATTCAAGAAAAATGGTTATATGAATTCTATTGGTATTGATATTTCTAAGAAAAGCATAGAAGTATGTGCCAGGAAAAATCTTATCCCAAACAAAGATGTTTTTCTCATGGATATAAAAAACAATAAGTTTAAAGACAAGGAATTTGATGTTGTTTTTGCTGAAGGCTTGCTCGAACACTTCAAAAAATTTCAACCAATTGTTGATGGGTTATGTAGAATAAGTAAGAAATATGTGCTGCTTCTCCAACCAAATCACTTTTCAATTTTCAAAAAACTCACAGAATTGTACTATTATTTCTTTCCAAGAATGGTTGTTGAAGAATTAACATACCATGTTAAAGATTTCAATAAAGCATTTATGAGAAACGGATTTGTACTAAAAGAACTTAAAAACACTTTCCTGAATTCTTACTGGATTTTACTTTATCAAAGAATTTAAAAACAATTAACTGTTTATCTATTATGAAAGTTATTTTGATTAATCCTCAGTTTGTTAAAGGTTATATTCATTCAGCTAGATGGGACTCTTTAACAATTTCAGGAAGCCATTGGTATCCTATATTTCTTGCTTATTGTACAGGTCTTTTAGAAAAATATGGGCACAAATGCAAACTTGTTGATGCTGAAGCTAATGACTTGAGTGATGAGGATGTGTTAAAAATTTGCGAAAAATTTGAACCAGATTTTTCTGTTATTTATGTCTCTGAAAGAGGGCTTGAACAGAATTCTCTACTAGCAAAAAAAATTAAAGAAGCTACTAGAAGCAAAATAATTTTTGTTGGACCATGGTGCTCAATTTCCAAAAACGAGATGTTAAAAATAGATTTTTTAGATCATATAGTAGACGGAGAATTTGAGTTTGTTGTTAAAGATATAGTTGAAGGGAAGGAAAAGGAAAAGCTAATAATAGCTAAAAGACTAACAAAAAAACAATTAGATGAATTGCCTTGGGTGACAAAAGTTTATAAAAAACATTTGAACATTAGAAACTACAAGGTTAGTTCTCTTTGGTACCCGTTTGTTGACATGTTCACAGGAAGAAAATGTTATTGGGGTAAATGTACTTTTTGTTTGTGGCCTTTCACAATTTTTAAGGATGGTGGTTATGTTCTAAGGAATATAGAAGATGTTTTAAATGAAATGGAGTGGGCTTCAAAACATTTAGACATAAAAGAAATTTTCATTCAAGACGACACACTTTCAGGGGCAAGAGCAAAACAAATAGCAGAAGGTATACTTGAGAGGAATATAAAGATTTCCTGGTCGGCTTATGCAAGGGGTGACTTGAGCATGACCCCAGAAATTCTGAAAAAGATGAAAGAGTCTGGATGTCATTGTTTGCATGTGGGATATGAAAGTGGGAATGATGAAATTCTAAAAAACATAAACAAGGGCATAACTATTAAAGACTTAGAGATATTCACAGAATGGGCTACAAAGGCTGGTATAGATATCCATGGTGATTTCATGATTGGACTGCCTGGAGAAACCGATAGAACTGCAAGAAAAACGATAGAATGGGCAAAAAAACTCAATGTGGTTACTTACCAGTTTGCCCCACCAAAGCCTTATAAGTGCACTCCTTATTGGAATTGGTTAGCCAAAAACAATTTGATAGATGAAAATGGGAATCCAAATTTACCAAACATGAGCTATGAAAAAATGGTTGAATGGTGTAAAATTGCAATGAAAGAATGTTATTTTAATCTCAACTTCATTAAAAGAATTGTTTTCAAGCCAAATGAAATATCGAGATTGATGAGGTCGGCGTTTCATCTTTTGCCATATCTTCTTTCAAGAAAGATGGACATACCGGTGGAGAAATGAAAGAAAAATCTGTGACTGTATTAATAACAGTCAAGAATTCTGCACGAACCATAAAAGATTGTATAGACTCTTTGCTTAAACTCAATTATAAAAATTATAAGATATGTGTTGTCGATGGTTTCTCAACTGACGGAACCTATGAAATACTGAAAGGTTATGGTAAAAAGATAAGACTTGAAAGATGTGGTGGCAACCCACCAACGGCTTACAATTATGCTATAAAAAAAATTAATACAGAATTCATAGCATTCACAGATGGAGATTGCATTGTGGATAAGAATTGGCTAAAGAACTTGGTTTCTTCCTTTGAATCTGAAGACATAGGTGCTGTTGTTGGTTTTTGTAAAACTCCTAAAAATGTGAATTTTTTACAAAAGTTGATTGGAATAGAGTTGGAATCTAGATTCAAAAAATTCAAGAAATTCATCTCTCGAGGACCTACCATGAATATTTGCGTTAGAACCAAAATAGCAAAAAAACTGATGTTTGATGAAAGGTTGGACATATCGTATGACACAGATTTTGGCTACAGGTTGATTGGGTTGGGAAGAAAAATTTTATACCAACCAAAAGCATTGGTCTATCACCATCACAGGAGCACAATCAAAAGTTTCATAAAACAACAGTTCATTTACGGAAAATTCGTCCCCCTGCTTTACTTCAAACACAAAAAAATGGCTAAAGGAGACCACATTTCTAAGCCAATTATGGTTGTTCAACCGTTTATTTTCTCTCTTGGAAGTTTGAGTTTTTTGTTTTCTTTATTTTTCCCTGGACTTT
Organism: Candidatus Aenigmatarchaeota archaeon; assembly: GCA_039091335.1. GTDB lineage: Archaea > Aenigmatarchaeota > Aenigmatarchaeia > CG10238-14 > SCSR01 > JAWCME01. Next base: position 3,839 of record JAWCME010000014.1, read on the forward strand.
TCTATCTTGGAGTTTTATTTTTTATGTTTTTGTTTTTAGTTTATCTGATCGACTTCCTGGGCCTGAAAACAAAGAAAATATATTTTTTCCCTTACATGGTAATCTTCTTCTTGAGAACTGTTTCTTGGTGTTCTGGTGTTTTAGTTTTTATATCAAAGAGCATCTTCAAATTGTTTAGAAGCAAAAAGATAAGGCGGGTGTCAGGTTTATAATGATGAACAATAGAATTTAAAAAGGGGTAAGCTTGAAGGAAATAGAAATATCTGTAGACATAAAAAAAATTCATTTGGTTTCATTAGTACTTATTTTAGTTGTTGTATTGGTAGCAGAATTGCAAGTTACTTTTAACACACCAATAAATTTTGGTGATGAAGGCTACCATACTACAATAATTCAGTGGCTTGCTGATAAAAAAGAATTTCCTGTGTGGGTACCGAGAATTTCGAATGAATTAGTGAAGCCTGGATATTGGTCTGGTATTCTTTATCATCTTATTATTGCTGGGTTAATGGTTTCTGGGTTTCAAGAAGCTATAGTTAGATTTATTGTACCTTTTGTAGGTGTTTTTTGTGGGTTGACAGTTTTTATCCTAATCAAAAGAATTTACAATGAAAATGTTGGGTGGTTTGCTTCAATTCTCTTGGTAACATTCCCCTCTTTTGTGACTTATTCTGTACTTTTTTATAGGGATGCTCTCTTTAACTTCTTCCTATCACTTTTCTTCTTAATCTTCATTTTGTCAGTAAAAGAAAACAGCAAAAAATATTTTTTCTTGTCTGCAATTTTCACAGCTTTTTCCATACTTTTAAAAACAGCCGGCTTCGTAGTTTATTTTTTTATCGGCTTTGCTTTTTTCTATGAAATTTTTACTGAAAGAAAATTTTCACCGATATTCAAAAAATATTTTATTTGGTTTTTGATTTCAAGTGCAATCCTTCTTCCATTTTATCTTAGAAATATTTATTACTATAAAGGTCTTTGTTACCTTCCCTACACTCCAAGCTTTTTTGAAAAAATACCTTTGCTGAGTTCAAAGGGCTGTAATATAGACAATTACCAAGATAAGTATGAATTCTCTGGAAGGGTCGAACAAACAGGAACTGAAGCAAATGTTTTTTCCATAGGATTAACTTCCTACCTAGACTTTGCTTATGGAAATCTTTTTATAACAGTTGTTGGGTTTTTCTGTGGGTTATTGCTTCTCATTTTTGAAAGGAAGAAAATAGATGTTTTTGTCCTTTTTGTTTTGCTCAGTTTTGTACCCATTTTTATGGTTTCTATCGGAAGAGCCGAAGACACGGCAAGATACACTCTAGGTGCTGCTTTTGGTGTTGCATTGGTTTGTGGAATTTGGTTTGATAAAATGAGCGAATTTTTGAACAAGAATTTCAAATATATGGGAGTGCTTATATTTGTTTTCATTTTATTTTATTGTTATTTAACACTTGTGAATAGGCTTTCTGTGTTAACTAGCGTGAAGAAATTCTCTCCAACTTTCTTTGAAGCTTGTGATTGGGTGAAGAAAAATTTGACAGAAGACTCTAGGTTGATGACGATCTGGGTCTACAGAGCTATTTACAATTGCCAAAGAGATGGCATCGGAAATCAGCCCGATATAGCTCTAAGCAAAGATGTAAATCTTACTCTACAAGCCGCTAAAGCAAATGGCATAACTCACTTATTCATCCAGAAATTCAGCATAGACCCACAAAATAGACACTTCTTGGAAAATTATGATTTAGAGTTTGTTGAATTTCTTGAAGCCCATCCTGAGCATTTTGTTAAAGTTTACCAAAACGGGGCTTCTCTTGAGCAGTGTAAACAATACTGGCAAGCTGGATATTCTTGTGACGGAAATATAATCTATGAGATAAAGTGGTAAGAATGATATTGATAGTTTCAGCGCTTGCATCTTTTTTTACAACTTTGATTTTTACTCCTTACATCATAAGATACTTTAAATTTATTGGCTTAACAAGCGTGGATGTTCACAAAAAAGGTAAGCCCATGGTACCAATTTCTGCGGGTGTTCCTTTGGTTATAGGTGTTGTTGGTGGTTTGCTCTTTTACATTTTTTTAAGTGTTTTTCTTTTGAAAGACGAATCACAACTTGTGAAATTCTTTGCTGCAATAACAAGCATGATGATAACTATGTTTTCTGGCTTTGTTGATGACCTCAATTCCAAACAAGTGAAATTTGCAGGCTATCTTGAAGGGAAGAGGGGGTTGAAAAAATGGCAAAAGCCTTTGCTAACCTTGCCGGCTGCAATTCCTTTAATTGCGATAATGGCTGGTGATACCACAATGAGCTTGCCTCTTATAGGAAGTGTGGATTTTGGGGTTTTTTATCCTTTGTTAATAGTTCCAATCGGTGTGGTTGGGGCTAGCAACATGGTTAACATGCTTGGTGGTTTTAATGGTTTGGAAGCTGGCATGGGTTTAGTTTACACTTCAGCCTTGGGCTTATATGCTTACTTACATGGAAGCTTTGTTGCAGCAACAATTTTTTGGATAACTGCAAGTGCCTTGCTAGCTTTGTTGAAATACAATTTTTATCCAGCTAAGATTTTGGCGGGCGATAGTTTAACTTATACTCTTGGCGCTATAGTAGCTTGTGGTGCTATTCTTGGCAATATGGAAAAAGCTGGTGTGAGTGTGATGTTACCTTTTATAATTCAGGGCTTGCTTAAATTTTACTCCAGGTTTAAGCTTGGGTATTTTGCTTCTGATTTGGGAATTTTACAAAAAGATGGAACTATTAAATCAAAATATGATAAAATTTATTCTTGGACTCACTTACTTATGAAATTGAATTTGAAGGAAAAACAAATTGTTGTCGGTATGGTATTAATACAGCTTGCCTTTTCTTTTCTTCCTTTCTTATTATTTTAGTCTACTTTTGCACATATTTTGAAAACCATTTCAAAAAGGCTAAAAACTGTTTCCTCATTATAGGAAGTTTTTCCAAGATTATATGGAGTATTTTCAAATCTTCTTTTTTATAAAACCTTAAAGGAATCAAGGTTAATAAATAAACAAAACCACCAAAAACAGCAAAAATAATTTTTATTAACAAGCTTGCTTGAATTGTATCTGCAAAATAAAAGAAGAGAAAAAGCAGGATGAATGGTATTACTAGCTTAAGCAGGTTTCTCCAATCAATTCTAAATATAAGTGTTTTCTTAAGGTAGTGGTAGCCCAAAAACAAGAAAATTAAGGATGCAGATGTGTAGGAGATTGCAAGTCCTTGAGCTGAATATAGCTTGATTAAAATTGAGGAAATAAGTAAAAATATTAATGCAGAGGCAACCCAAATATTCCTATTCAATTTAGTTTTGCCTACAGCATAAAGAGTAGATAAGAATAACTGACCTAAACCAAATAAAAGAGATGCTATTGTTAATATTGAAAGGATACATGTTACTTCAATATATTCCCTTCTTAGCAAAAGTAATATTGGTTTCGAGAAGAATATCAAAGCCGTTGCTAATGGGAGCATAACAAATAAAGCATATCTTAATACCAGTTGTGTCAAATAGGATTGTTTTTTGACTTTTCTACCGACGGAAAGTTGTGAGATTATTGGAAACAGTGCTTGAGATAAAACACTTGGTATTATTGATATGATAGAAGCTATTAATAAGGCCATTGAGTAGCCTCCAGTAACATATTGTCCCTTCAAAGAAGCTAAAAGCAGTATTTGAAGGTTTGAAAAAGCTAAGCCTGCTACTAAACTAGTAAAATAAGGTAAAGCGTAATCAAAAAATATTTCTCTGCCATTAATTTTTTCTTCGCTCGATGGAAAAAACCAAGATTTTCTGAACCTTCTCAAGTCTATCAAGATGTAGCCAATTAAAACACCTATTAAAGGGCCTGTGTAGCCAAACCCCAAAAATAATAGAATTGTTGTGAGTAGAAGCTTAGTCATCACACCGATAAGGTCTGTTGTGAAAAAGGTACGCATGTTTTGAAATCCCAACATTATATACCCGAAGAAATTAGAAAATGTGAAAGAGAGTAGCAAAAAAGACGAGAAGGTTAAAGCTTTCTCAGGTAGATTTAGAAGAGATTGAATTGGTAGTGAAAAAACTATTAAAATCAAAAATATGGTTGTGTTCGAAATTAATATTACTTTCAAAGTAAATCTAGATAGACTAACAATTTTACTATGCTGTTTTTTTTCCAAATATTCTGGTATCAGTTTTTGTAAAACTCCCTGAAAACCTATAAGGCTCAATGAAGATAAAAGAAGCGCGAGGTTTATAGAAGTAGAAACAATTCCTAGTTCTTTTGGAATCAAAAACCTTCCGTTAAAAAGCCAGAATATTAAACCAAAAAAATTAACTACTAACAAATCTAAAAAAAGGTAAAATGAATTTGAAAACATTTTTCTGGTAAGGCTCATATAAGATTACTTAGAATTATTATTTTAACTTTTTTGCAATTATCCAAGTGCACATACCAAAAGATGATGTGGTTAAAATGGGTAGCCCGTAGAATAGATAAAAACTTTCTAATTTGAGAATTTCAAAACCAACTTCATTAATCAATCTTACAATTTCGTTAAAACCATAAACATGTTTGTGACTATAATCGTGACCATTCCATAATTCATCAACTATAAATCTTCCTATTATTCTATCAAATTTAGCAATTAGACTATCTTTATTAGGTGTAGTGAGAATCAAGCATCCTTCCTTTTTTAAGATTCTATAAATCTCATTTAAAAGATGTTTTCTGCCTTCTAAATGTTCGAGTGTTTCCGCGACAAAACAACAATCAAAAAAATTATCTGGAAAAGGCAGTTTATTCTCTAAATTTAATACAAATTTTTTGTCGGCATCATTCATTTTCAAGCAATTCTCATTAAAATCAGCTGCAAATATTTTTTTGAATCCAAGTTTTCGGAAAGTTTTA
>JAWCME010000014.1:8765-11004 GCA_039091335.1 Candidatus Aenigmatarchaeota archaeon
CAGTAATATTACCCATAAATTCCTCAATTGATCTTTTCCTTATCTCAGTATACCATAGATTATAAGTTTTTCTTATATTTCTTAGTATCACTCTAAGTTTTGTGGTGCCAAAACACAAAACACACATAATTACACCAATGCCTCCTCATAAATTTTTTTTAGTTTTTTATTTCTCTCTTTTATAGAAAATTTCCCTTTTTCTACCACTTTCCTCCCGCACCACCCCATTTTTTTTCTTAAAGAAGAATCTTCTATTAGCAAAGAAAGTTTTTCAACTAATTGTTTAACTATATCTTCCTTATCCTTGACATATGTCTCCACTCTTTTTCGAGGGTTGAGCAAGAATTCTGGCTTCATTAACCCGTTATCAGCTGCCCAATCATATTTCTTCGCTTCAATAAGAAAACCGTTAAATCCATCTTCAACTATTTCTGGGATTGCAAATATATTTGTCGTAACAATAGGCAGACCAACTGACATCGCTTCTAGAAGAGAAAAACCGAAAGTATCAATGTAAGATGGTAAAACAAACATATTTGATTTTGAATAAATTTTTTTGAAAAGGGCTTCGTAAGGTAAATTTTCTTCGATTATTTTGAGATTGTCAAATTTTTTGTACTTGAGTTTGAAATCTGCTGGGGTTTTACATTTAAACAAAAGCTCTATATCATATTTTTTATTCAACTTTTCGAAAGCTTCTAAAACTTCCTTTCCTCCTTTTTCAAAAAATTTATTTGCCACAAAAAGTATTCTAATTTTTTCAACTTCATGTTTAACTTTAAATTTTTTTGTTTCTATTGCAGGATATACAACTTCTATTTTATTTTCTAAATCTTTTCCAAACGCTGAAATTAAAGATTTATATGCAATAAAACAGTGGGGCATAATTTTTTTACAATAATTTGATAAAAGAAATTTTCTCACAATGTTTTTTGCTCGTTTGCTCAATAATACTTTATGATTATCGAAAAAAGATTTAGCATGTTCTATGTCCATAATCCATGGTATCTTATTAAGAGGAATTATACCCCTTGAGGAATGAATGAGTTCTACATCAGCTCTAAAATAGAACATTCTTGGAATCCTTAAAGTAGAGGTAAATTTGGTTATAATTTTTCTTATAGCGTTTTTCTTTTTTTCATAGATAGTAAGTTTTGATGTTGCTCTTTCTTTTCCACGGTAATTTACAAATATAATGTTTTGTGGTGGAAATTTCACTAAACTATCATAGATTGGGTGTTTTCCGACATTCAAAAAAACTCTATATTCTTTCACATTTATCATTAAAAATCATAAAAATAAATTATGATAACCTTCATTTTAGGAACAAAGGCAGAATTAATTAAAACAATGCCTGTAATGAAAGAGCTAGAAAAAAGAGGAATTGATTATTATTTTATTCATACCGGCCAACATACAATAATGGATTTAGTTAAAGATTTTGAAATTAAAAATCCTGATATGATTTTATACAAACCACCAGAACTTTCTTCTAGGTTTATGGTTAAAACACATAAGGCAATCTTTTGGGGGTTAAACGGGATTCCAAAAATTTTAAGAGAGATTAGAAAAATTGGGCCAAGCTTTGTATGTTATCATGGTGATACGCTATCTACAACAATGGCATCTATAGCATCGTCTCGAGCACTAAATAAAAATAAAAAATGGAAAAATGCCCATTTGGAAGCGGGATTAAGAAGCAACAATATTTTTGAGCCATTTCCAGAGGAAATCTCTAGAAGAATTGCTGACCGATTTTCGGACATACTCTTTGCGGTATCTAAAGGAACTGTAGAAAATTTAAAGAAAGAAAAATTAAGAGGAAGAATAATTCATGTTGGTAATACAATAGTAGATTCTGCTTTGCTTTCACTTAAAATAGCTAATAAGAAATTCGGCAAATTGAAAGAAAAAAGCTTCTGCCTAATTAATATTCATAGACATGAGAATATTAAAACAAAAAAACGCTTAGAAAAAATTATTGATATTATTAGTAATGTAAATATACCAGCTTATTGGCCTCTTCACGACAATACAAAACAACAATTAATCAAATTTGGTTTAATGAAAAAAATTGAGAAAAAAAAGAATATTAAAATATCTAAATTACTTCCATATCTTAAATTTATCAGACTATTAGCAAATTGTAAATACCTAATAACTGATGGTGGTTCTATTCAAGAAGAATCTTTAACATTTAGAAAACCTTGTATACTTTTGAGGATGAAAACTGAAAGAG
>JAWCME010000015.1:0-10469 GCA_039091335.1 Candidatus Aenigmatarchaeota archaeon
CAAAAGGGAATTCCAGTTATTTTAACATCTATCAAAGTTGCTGCCTTAAAAAAACTGGATTTACCAGCTGAAGGTTTGCCTACAAGACCGACAATCATATTTTAACATATATCAAGAAAACTTATAAGCTAACTTCTCTTAGCAATAACATAAATTTCTTGAATCATTCTTTCTAAATTCGCTAATCTTTGATTTACAGTTTCGTATCTCACATTCAAACTTTCCAACTGCGCCAGCAATAAATCAATTTTAGCCTTCATGCTTTCTGCAGTTGTTTCTTCAGCCGTAATCGGCTTAGGTGGTGTTAGTGCTTCAGGAGCAAGAGGGACTGATACTTCTTCTTTTTTTCTAAAAATTTTTTTCAAATCAAAAGCCATTATATCACTTAGTTGCCATTATCACTTAAATATCCTTAGGGATTTGGAATATTTAAAAATGTTCTGAACTCTTTCCACAATCTTTCAATCCAGTCATTACAAAGTTTTAAGTATCCTCTTCTCACTTTGTTGTAAAAAAACCAATTATAAAACCACCAGATAGTCTTGTACATAGGCATTTTTATTTCATATTCCGTCTTAAGTCTACCATTGATAGTAACAGTCATTTTTCCATCTTTAGATGGGTCAGATGGCTGTTGGCCTTGAAAAATAATTTCTATAAACAAATCACTTCTTTGGTCTAAACCTTTTTTAACATAAAGCCTAATAAAAAAATTTCTTGGGTCTGAGGTAGAATCCCAGCGATAATCCCTTTCCCATATATCTTTTCCACCTACATCAAAAATTCTTTCTAACATCGGCCTTACAGATTTGAAAAGTTTTATTGGATTGGGACCAGTATAATTTATTTGAACCTTTGCAGTAGGAGCTAGGCAATCGTCTTCTAAAACCCATTTCGGCATTTAATTCACTAAAAAGATTTTGGTAATAGGTTAAGAAAAGATTTTAGTTCTTCTTGCATTCTCAAAGTTTCTTCCTTACATTCTCTCAAATATTTTTTCCTCGTATCTTCGTAAATGAGTTTGTGGTAAAAAGTTCTGAACATCTCATAGAATAAGCTTCTCTGCCACAAAGTATCTTGAGGATATTCAGTCCTTAAAGCAGATTCGATCGTTATTTTCGCAGTTCCCTCTTTACCAAATTGACGAGAATGTTTTGCCTCTCCTTCCAAATCCACAGTTATTAAAATAAAACTAAAAGTATCCATATCCTTCACGACCTCAAACTTTACTTTGAATTTTTCTGTTGCTGTTGTTCTATCCCAAGAAACTTCCTTTTCCCTGATTTCATCTTCTCCAACCTTCCATATGGTCATTAAAAGCTCTCTGATTTTTTTGTATATGTTTTGAGGGTTTGGTCCAGCGTAATTTAATATAATATACGGTGGACCTGGTGTTATACAGTCGTCATGTATTAACAACTTAGTTCTGGCAAATACTGGCATAAATATTTATTGGTTATAAAAGACTAAAAAGTTATTAATTCTTTTGTTTAATATTAAATTGGATGTTGAATAAAATAATCGGTGCATGCTTATTTTCAGTTGGTTTGCTAATCGTTATAGGTTTTCCTGATATTACAAGATATCAACCAGAAAGTATGGGAAGGGCAGGAATTATCCTAGGATTGGTTTTAATTATTCTTGGGTTGTTTTTAATGAAAAGTTAGTTTTGATTAAAAAAGACAGAAAAAATGAAATGAAGAAATGAAAACTTAAGGTAGAAAAACAAAATTAAAAATATGCCCATAGAATATCCTAAAGGTCCGCCACCTGCAGGAGAAGGATTAAAACCAGGTGAAGGAATAAACAACATACCAGATGAGGCACAAGAATATTTAGACTTTACCACAGCACCAGGCAAATCAACAGGCATGTTCTACGGAATAGTTTTTCAGTTACCTAAATGGGGGTTTGATAGATTTAAAATAGAAGAATCAATAGAAGTTTCACCAGTCTTTCAACAGTATTACCAATTAACAATTCAGCAAAAAACAACCTTAGAAAGCCAGATAAAAGCAGGTTTAGCGCAAATAACATCCCTGATGGGAGATTTAGAATTAGCTGCGCATGACATGAGAAAATACAAGGAGTTTATTGATTATTATGCGATGATAGACAAAGGAAAGGAAATGGTGAAAAAAGGAAAAAAAGAAGAAGGTGAAAAACTTGAAATGCAGGGTGAGCAATCACTCAAGGCAGTTTTTATTGATCAGGTAGATGTGCATACTGGTGAGGGTATTGCACTTAAGTTGATTGCACCAAGGTGGCCGACGATAATTGCTGATTTCATGAAGCTTACTGATAATGATATTGACCCTAAAAAGATTGCAGAGAAGTATAAAGTTTCTGAAGCTGAGGGTGTAGTTTTGGCGACAAAAAATAAGCTTTATATTGAATGGAGGGATAGGCTTTTTAGAAAAACTGTTGAGGAGAGATTCAAAAATTTAGTTGCATTAGTAGAGGCAAGAAAAAAATCTGTGGAAGAGTATAGAAACATGTTGAGACCTGTGATAGCAAGATACAAAGCAATAAACGAAATGCTTTCTCAGCCAACTTCTCTGCAAAAAGTAAGTTTCTGGAGACCGGATGCCCAAGCAATTTCCATGGACTACGAATTGCTTTGGGCTTGGAAACCTTTTGCTCCGGTTGAGAAATACAAAGTGACAAGAGAAGTACCTTTAGATAAAATTCCTGCTGCTGCAGCCGGCTTCACACCAGAGCAAATAGAAGAAATAAAAAAAGAGAAAGAAGGTTGGGACGGATTTGTTAAGGCTTTACCAGTTGAGCCGTCGATAGATGATGTTGTTAAAAGAACGATAAAAAAAATTGAATCACATTATGGAATAAAAATAACTGGAAAAGATTTATATGATGCAAGGCAAATGCTTGTTGAAAAGTTTGAGCAATCGTCAAAAGGATTGGGTGATTTTGAAACATGGGTTTTTAGTCCGTACTTCATTTTTCTTGAAATACCTATATACAGAACTGTTATAAGACTTCCGAATGGTGAGGAAATGGAAGATCTGAACATACCAAAACTAACTTCTGCAATTCAAACACAAAACTTAATAATTCTTCATTATTTAGAATTAATAGCAAGAGATAAACAGTTAGACAATTACATTCACCAAATGCTTGGCGAGATGGGAATTAAAGGAGAAACCATAGAAGAACTGATGAAAAAAGAAATTTTTAAAACTGAGGAAGAAATTAAAGAAGAGGAAAGAAAAAAGTTTGAAATTAAAAAATCTAAAGAAGTTATTAGCACTATGAAAAAATTTAGAACAGGAATTGGAAAGTTATTTAGTTTATTCGGAGCAGAAGTTTCTTTTCTGAGAGCAGAAGGTCCTTACGAGTTTGCATTCCAAGACAGGCTTTCAAAAATGTATTTCAAGGAAGTTGCATCAAATTTTGCTATGGTGAGAGATTTTTTCAAATCAGGTTTTGGAGCGCCTTGAGTGAGAGAATGAGCTATGTAATCGGTGTTTCAAGCGGAGCATTTGGTGCTGCTGCTACAGAGGAAAGACCTCAGCTTTTAGGACTTTTTAAAAAAGCTCAATACTGCATCACCCAAGGAGTTCAGTTCGTTCAATTGGATTTGGAATCAATTTCTGAGTTAGACGAGCCGAATTTAAAAGAAAAGTTGAAAAAGGATATAGAAGAAAAATTGCATATAACATTTGGTATTCATAGCGAAACAAAAGCTTTTGGTGTTGAAGCAGCTGAATTAGATTCAGCTATTGGAATAGAATATGATAGAGCTCACAAAAGATTGATCGAAATTTTGCAAAAAGCTGGGGATATAGGCTCAAAATACGTTTTGATTCATTCTTCTGAATCGGATCCTTTTCCCATGCTTGCACTTAGAACACAACCAACAGACTTAGTCGATTTTTATGGTAATCCAATAAGAAATTTTCTAGAAGAAAATAGCTGGCTACTTGATTGGTTAATGGGTGAGGGAGAATGGAAAGATAAGGAAGGTGGCCAATTCATATGGGTTGAAATTTTGCATAGAAGCTTGAAAGAATATCTGGAAATGGTAAAAGAAGAAAGAATAAGAACATACAGAATGAGATATGAAAAAGAACCTTCTGCAGAATGGTTAGAAAAAGAGATTGAAGAAGAAAGAAAAAGTTTGAGAAGATATTTTATGGATATAGTTTCCTCAAGATCTTTACATTATGGTCCTGAAAGATGGGCCTATTATCTTATAGCAAAATGGATGGAAAAAAATAACGATCCACTTTGGAAAAAAATTATTGATATAAACATAAAATTTTTTGCAAGAAGGGAAAAGAAAACTCCAGAAGAATGGTTAGCAGATAAAAAGATTATGAAATTAACAATAGATGAAAAAGCATTTAGAGAATTTCACGAAATATGGGTACCTGCTGTTTCTGCAAAATATATCTGGGGACATTTAAATCCAAAGAATAGAGAAGATCCGAAAAAAATTATTAAAAAGTATGGTATGCCCTTAGTTTTAGAATCTCCCATGGGTGGACGAGGAGTTGAGGAGTGGTTAAGATTTTACAATCCTGGCCATATATACTGTTTAGCAGAAGAAGTTGGTCCAGAATATCTTCAACTGGCATTAGACCTCGAGCATATGCTAAGCATAAGGCTAGATCCTGAGACTGTTATAGATATTTTGCCGGAAAATGCAGGTAAATTTGTAAAAGTTATTCATGTTGGTTTTCCATCACCACTGGCCCCAGCACATGTTCCGATTGCTTTGGGCTCAGAAGAACAAATGTATCTTTATAAGATGTACTATAAGCTAAGAAAAAAAGGTTTTGGTCTAGATAAAACTCAAGATCATTTTATTCTTTTTGAAAGAGGTCCGTTTCCTATTCAACAAACTATTGTTGCTTTGAAAAAAATAATTGAATTTTTAGAAAAAGATATTAAACCTGAGGATTTGATCAAATATCCAGAATTCTTTGGAATAGCAACAGGAGAAATTGCTTCTGAGGAAAGGCAGCTGGCTGCTATAAGGGAGCATGCTTTCGATCCTTTGAAGGGATTGATTACTGTACCAGAAGAAGAACATGGTTTTCTTGGTAGGGCTGCTTTGGAAAAAGGGAAAATAGAAGAGTGGAGAAGAGAGAAGTATAGATGATTTAAATAATCACTATTAAGTAGTAGTAAATTATATATAGGAGAGAAAACAATAAAAACATATGAAAAAGGAATTTGTAGAATATAAGATAGCTTGGGGAAATAAAAATATAGCGCCTTATTTTCTCTTTGAATCTAGTCTTTTTGCTATCCCTAAAGGTATTTATTTAAGATATCCGAGTTTGAAAAGACCATTTAACAGATATATTATTAGCAGTGTTTTTATCGAAAATGGTGAGAAACTTTTTTATGATTATATCAAAACACTAAAGAGAGAGGCAGAAAAACTAAATATGGAAAGTGTAGGTATAATTGTTCCAGAAGAAAAAATACCTGATAATGATGTCTACAGAAATATACTTAAAAAAGAAGGATTTGATTTAACTATTGCTGGGTTTTATACAGAAGATATGAAGGTATGCCTTAAGAAATGTTGGATAACTGTTTTGAATTATAGATAATTTATTGGGAAGATAATGGTAATAGAGGAATTAGAAGAAGAATTAGAGGATGTTGAATTGGTGAAGGAAAAGAAAGAGCTAAAACCACAAAAAGAAATCTTTGCTAAAGTAGTTAGATTCACGAATGAGGCTAGAAAGCATTATGGAGATGTGATAAAGTCTGTTTTAATTTTTGGTTCAGCTGCCAAGGGAACTATGGTTAAAGGGTCAGACGCAGATGTGTGGGTTATTCTTGATGACACAGCAACAAAAGCTTCTGAGGATTTAGATAAAATCAATTCTCAGTTGTATTTAATTGCTCATGAGCTTAAGGATCTGCATATACAAACTACTGCTTTGACGGAGTTTTGGCAATGGATAAAGATGGGGTCGCCTGAATTGGTTAATTATCTGAGGTATGGTTTAATTATTTATGACACAGGCTTTATAAAACCTGTTCAGAGAATGCTGCAAATGGGATTGATTCCTCCGAGCGAAGAAACGATTGGATTGAAAGCAAAAGCTGCTAGTGCAAGATTTAAAAAGATCAAACTAGACCTGAAATCAATTATTTTTGAATTGAGATATACGGCAACAGACATAATCCAAGCTGTTGTAATGTATTTTTACAAAGCCCAGCCAGATCAAAAGGCAATACCAGAATTTTTGGAAAGACTTGTTGCTGAAAAGAAATTAGAAAAAGAATATGTGGACAAATTTAAGGAATTGGATAAAATGTGGAAGGATATAGACCATAAGGTAATTAAAGAAGTTACTGCAGAATATCTGGAGAGAGCATTGATTTTGACAAAAGAGATAATTGATAGATTTAATAAATTGCTTCCATCAGAAATAATAGGAGAAGAATTACCTGAAATGGAGGAATGATGAATGTCTAAAGAAGAGAAGAAGAAAGAAGAAGAGGGGAAAAAACCAGAAACAAAGGAGAAAAGATTAGAAGAAGTTAAAGAGTTTTCAAAAAAAGTTCTAGAAAAATATGGAAAGTATGTTAAGTGTATTGTGATGATGGGAAGTGTTGCAAGGGAAGAATTCAAGCCAAAAAGTGATATAGATGTTTTTGTTGTGATTGATGACACTGCTTTTCAAATCACTCCTGAGGAACATGAGAAAATAGATGAGGATTTGGAAAAAATTGCAGAAGAAATTTCTGAAGCCATTTCCGTTCAGCCTACTTATACTTTGACGGAGTTTTGGGACTATGCTCGTGTTTGTCACCCGATAATTTATAATTTTATTAAGGAAGGAATAGCTATTTATGACACTGGATTCTTCGCTCCGATCAAACGCCTGTTGGAAATGGGAAGAATTCCTTCAACACGCGAAGCGATTGAAAGCTATATGGAAGGTGCACCGAAAAAGCTGATGAGGGCAAAGACTGTTAAGTTGCTTATGCTGGCTGAGGATTGTTATTATGCTATGCTAAACACTGCACAAGCAGTTTTGATGTTTATGGGTCTTGCTCCTCCGGTACCAAACAAAGCTTATGATGACGTGAAAAAATTTTTGGTTGAACCAGGAATATTGGAACCAGAGTATGCTGAGTGGTTAAAAGAAATAATAGAAATAAGAAAAAAAATTGAGCACAAAGAGCTTACGGATGTTACTGGGCAGTTTGTAGATGAGTGGATTAATAAGGCTGAAAAATTTGTTGAAAAGATGTTTGGCTTGCTGAATGCACTAGAAATAAAAAAGAAAGAAAAAATTTTGGAGAGAACACATGAGGTTATGTATAAAGCTGCAATAACTGCTTTAAAAACTTTAAAAAAAATGCCTGAAAAAGAGGAAGATGTAGCCAACGTTTTCAAAAAAGAATTTATCGATTCTAAGATGATAGATGGCTATTATTCAGATGTGTGGAAAAGAATCGAAGAAATGAAAAAACTTGCTGAACAAAATAAAATAACAGAAATTCCTGATAAAGATGTTTATGAAATGCGCGAATATGTGAGAAAGCTTATAAGAGATTTGGCAAAAGTTTTGAAAGATAAAGGAATAGAAGAAAGATAAAAAATTTTTATCGTTGTCAATTTCAATAAATTTATTTTTGATTAGTTTTAATTTAAAAAGAGAAAATATGGAAAGAGAATTTGCCCTCATTTCTTTAAAAGGTTTGACAAAACCTTTTGATTTGAATAATTTAACGATTGGAAGAATGGATTTGATTGCAAGATGCATTTCTTCTGCATTTTTTATTTCATATGCGATTAGAAGGAATGTTATATTCAACATTTTTTTGTATGGTCCACCAGATCCTCCAAAAAACATAATTCTTTGTGGAGAAGAATTGGAAGGAATAAGCCCAGATGAGAAGGGGATTTGCAGAAAAATAAGTGAAGTTTTAAAAAAAAGTAAAAACTTGAAATTAAACGAAATTAAAAAAATAGAAAAGGGAATTTATGTAGGAAGAAGAAGTTTTGAAAATTTTATAAAACAAAAAGCTGGGGAAAAAAATATAATTTATTTGCATCCTAAAGGAAAGGACATAAGAGAGTATGAATTTAAAAAAAGTTTTTTGTTTGTGTTGGGTGATCAGAAAGGTTTGCCTGAAAAAACTGAGAAATTGTTGGAAAATTTGGGTGCTGAAAAAGTTTCTTTAGGTAAAATAGAATATCTAGCATCTCATTGTATAGTAATTGTTAATAATGAATTGGATAGAAGGGGTTTGTGAATTAATTTTTAATTAAATTTAAAAATTTTTATGAAGATTTATACTTTAGGTCACAGTACAAGAAGTTTTGAGGAATTTCTATCGATATTGAAAAAGTTTGAAATTCAGCTTGTTGTTGATGTGAGACGTTGGCCATCAAGCAAAAAATTTCCTTGGTTTAACAAAGAAAATCTTGAAGAAGAATTAGCGAAAAATGAAATTGAATATACACATTTACCTGAGTTAGGAGGATTTAGAAAAGGAGGTTATGAAGTTTTCAGTAAAAGCGAAGAATTTGAAGATGTAATTAAAAATCTTTTAGAAATAATAAATGGAAAAATTGCAGCAATAATGTGTGCTGAGTGGAACCCTGCGAAATGTCACAGATGGTACATATCTGAAAAATTGAATGAAATGGGACGAGAAGTTATTCACATTATATCTCTAGAAAAATGTCAAAATCACTCAGAACTACCAAAGAAAAAACTAAAAATAAAGTGTGATAAATTAAAATTCTTCTAATAAATTTTTACAAAATTTATTAACAAAAAATTATTCCCGATAATTTATTTTTTCGGTTATCTTGGAATCTTTGACTTCTATCATTGCACTTACATGTTTATTGCATTTCCTGCAAACAGTGTGGATTTCAAAACATCCTTCCTTTATCAACAAACTACTTTCGAAATTTTCAATTGTAAGATTTTCACCAACTCTATAAGTTTTTAGTAAACTTAATAGTGACTTTGTCTGCCAATCATGCTCCTTTTCTTCATATTTACAATAGGGACAATTAAATGGAGCTATTACATAATCAAACAATCCCATAAAGATTTTAAGCAAAAAATTAGAATAAATAGTTTTTGACTTAGGATTTCAAAAATATTTTGATACGAGTTGAAGCATACATATCAATTTCTCTCGCATGCTTCCTTTCAATGAACTCCTCTCTAATTCTTCCATCATCCTCTATTGTCAGGATAATTCGTTTTGAAGTACCTTGATACTTGGCCAAGATTCTACATTTGTCTTTTGAGTATTCAGGATAACCATAAAGAAATAAAACTTCATAATAAATTAAATCTCTATTAGCTTTTTTAAGTAATTCGACCAAGGGATCTGTTTGTGGTGAATCTGTTTGCGGTTTTTCTTTTGTATAGTATTTTGTATAGTAGTTTCCTGGTGGTACCAAAGATTTTAAGAATTCTGGTATTTTTTCTTTATCTATTCTTACATTTTCCAAATAATTATATTCAGCCATAATACCACAAAATTTTATTCTTCCTTTGTTCTTTTTTCAACTTCTTCTTCTATTCCAAGTTTTTCCACTAATTCCTTGTATCTGTTTCTGATCGTAACTTCAGTAACACCAACAATATCAGCAACTTCTCTTTGAGTTCTCTTTTCTCCAACCAAAACGCAAGCAACATATATTGCGGCAGCTGCCACTCCTGTTGGTCCTTTACCAGAAGTTATGTCATGCTTCTTAGCTTTTTTTAGAATTTCTACTGATTTAGCTTGAACCCTATCACTCAAACCAAGCATAGAACAAAAACGAGGGACAAAAGTCATTGGATCAGCAGGTAA
The DNA here is from genome assembly GCA_039091335.1 of Candidatus Aenigmatarchaeota archaeon. GTDB lineage: Archaea > Aenigmatarchaeota > Aenigmatarchaeia > CG10238-14 > SCSR01 > JAWCME01. Next base: position 9,820 of record JAWCME010000015.1, read on the forward strand.
AATCCTTATCTGTAGTTCTCTTGCTATGTATCTGTATGTTCTTCCTATCTCTCTTTTTTCAACTCCAGAAGCCTCAGAAATTTCATCCAAAGTTCTTGGTGAGCCGAACTCACGTGAGACTGCATAAGTCAAAGAGGCGATAACAGATTCTATGCTTCTACCACGAACCAATCCCTTGTTGACAGCTTCCTCATAATATCTTGCAATTCTTTCATGAATGCTTCTCGGTAAGTTTAAAAATGAAACAATTCTTTGCAGCTCGGATAAAGCAAAAGACAGGTTTCTATCCTTTGATTTTATAAGCCTCTTGTGCCATTTTGTTAGTCTGTAATACTGAGCCCTTTTCTTCGCAGGTACTTTATACAGCTCACCTAAGCCTTTACCTATTTCTGTCGTCAATCCTTTGTCATGCTTAGTAAAAGTTAAAGGAGCTCCACCTCTTGCTCTTCTACTCATTTGTTCAGAATCGAATGCCCTCCATTCTTGTCCTGTGTCAATCATATCTTCTTTAATAACCAAGCCACATTTTAAACAAGTAAGCTCACCACGAGAAATATCTTCAACAATTCTAGTACTTCCACACTCAGGACATTTAGGCAATTGTTTTATTATTTTTTTAGGCATTTCATCACTTAATAGTGAATATACAT
>JAWCME010000016.1:0-8563 GCA_039091335.1 Candidatus Aenigmatarchaeota archaeon
ATGATTTTCACACAACCCACAATCATAAGGACACCCTTTTTCAGTTCTTCTTAGAAAAGTTACACCATCTCCTAAGTCTCTAAATCTTTCTGCCTTTTTATATTGAGTAAAATCAGACCAATAAACATCCTCAAAGGTTCCATGTTCCGGACAAATTTTTTTCATGATTACTCTATTATCCTCAACAAAAAGTTCAGCATCTAATCTTTCAAAAGGATTTCCAGGACAAATAGACTTTGTAACTTTAAGTTTTGGCACAAATAACTTTAAGAGTATTAATATTTATATATTAAATTAAAAAGTGAAAAAGTGACAGAAAGACCTATAGATGCTTTAGATAAAGCAAAAGGAAAGAAAGTTTTTATTAAGTTAAAAAATGGTGAAGAGATTACAGGGATTTTAAAAGCCTTAGATTTACACTTAAACCTTTGGCTTGAGGAAGCAGAAATTCAAAGGAATGACAACAAGATAAAACTTGGAACTATTTTAGTTAGAGGAGATACAATAGTTTATGCTTCTCCTGTACAAGTTTAAAATTTACTTATTTAATACTAAAACATCTTTGCAAACTTCCCACTTTTTCTAGAATAATCAATTCCAAACCTATAAACTATTAATCCAAGGATTAAGTAGAAGGCTCCTACTTGAAAACTTGAGATAAAGAATTCGTTAAATGATTTGCCAAGAATAAAACTTCTTAAACCTTCAAATAAATTACCATACGGCATTACTCTTGCTATATTTTGTAAGTATGAGGGAAGAATATCTATAGGTGAAAGAGGAAAAGATAGTAATATGAAAAATTGCAAAGCAGACCAAGCAAGCCAAGCATAATCCCTTCCTAAAATAAAAAAAAGACCTGCTATAAAAATTGCTAATGAAATTGAAATAAAAGCTGTCAATAAAACAAAAACTAATACTTGTAAAACCACCTGAGAAATATTTAAAAAAAGAAAATGCATTATAATTAGCATTAATAAAAGGCTGATGAAAGAAATTATTATACTAAATATTGTTTTTGATAAAAGATATTCCCATTTTCCTATCCCCGAAACAAACAGATGATGAGTTTCGCTATGCCATGCATCCTCATTCATACTTAAGTTTATTGTGGACTGGACTGTATAAGCATAGCTCCAGAATACATTTATTACAAGCACTATCTTTCCGGCAAAACTCGCAAATTCACCAGTCCAAAGAGCAAAAACACCCCAAATTATTACTGAAGTTACTGGAAAATAAAAGAATTCTAACCACCTATACTTTGATTTAATAAAAACCAAGTAATCTCTTTGCACTAATGCCTTTATCCTCTTTAAATTCATTTTCCAAACCTAAGCCAATATTTTTCTACACTTCCAAACTTTCTTACAATCTTATCTTTTTTTTCTACATCTAGAATTCTTCCTTCTTTGATAAAACCAACTCTCGTTGCTAGTCTTTCAACTTCAGTCATATCATGAGTCGCAAAAATTATAGTTTTACCTTTTCTGTTAAGAATTTTTAAGTAGTTTTGAATTTCAATCTTACTCTTTGGGTCTAACCCAAATGTTGGCTCATCGAGAATTAAAACCTTTGGGTTGTTTAAGAGAGCTTTTGCCAAAGCTACTCTTGATATTTCTCCTGTAGAAAGCATCCAACACTCACTTTTTTTCAGTTCTTCTAACCCAAACTCTTTAATTAAGAAATCCGCCCTTTCTAACTTAACATCATAAAGTCTTGCATAACAGTAAAGAAAATCCTTCACTCTCAAATGTGAGTAAGGTTTTTCCATAGGAACAAAGTTTATTTTTTGAAGAATTTCTTTCTCAACAAAAGGGTTTTTTCCTAAAATTTTAACTTCACCCTCTTCAGGAATCAAAATGGTTAAAATTATTTGTATAAGAGTTGTCTTACCTGCTCCGTTTGGACCAAGCAAACAAAAGAATTCACCTTGTTCAACCTCAAGGTTAACATTTTTAAGAGCAAAAAACTCCCCATTACCTTTAAATTTCTTGCTTACATCTTTGATTTTTATAGCTATCATAATAAAATAAATTTAAGCTATGGAAAATAAATTATTCATCTAGCGGTGAAAAAAAAATGACAAAAGGAACTCCTTCCATGGGGAAGAGAAGAAAAATAATCCATATAAGATGTAGAAGGTGTGGAAGACATAGCTTTAACATTAAAACAAAAGTTTGTGCTGCCTGTGGTTATGGAAAAAACTCAAAAATAAGGAAGTATTCGTGGCAAACTCATAATTTGAGAAGAGAAAGAATAAAATAATCTTTTGGTAAAAATAATTTATAAGGGTCCGTAGCTCAGCATGGTAGAGCAGCTGATGGTGAGAGAAAATGAAAATAATTTGTTTTGGAAACCCAAGAAATATTCCTAATCTATCTGAATTTACCCCACCAGCTGAAGCTTTTAAGTATGCTGGAGGTACCAGTAGAGTTTGAACTCTGGGATTGGTCGAGGGTTCAAATCCCTCCGGACCCATAGTAACTCAAGTACAGTTCTCATCGATATCTACAACACTTTACAAGCATACAGCAGAGAACTGGAAAAAATAAAAAACTGAAAAATAGCAGAGAAAAACAAGAAACCTGTTCTAAGCTTTTTGACAAAGAAAGAAGCAGAAGGGTTGAGTTTGGTTCAAAGACTCAAGTACTTAATTTCACTAAAACAGTTTGTTCGCATAATAAACAAGACTAATCTGGTTTTTAAAGTATTTTCAAAAATGTTTCTTTCATTTTACTGTTCTTTAACCCATTTTGTATAGGTTTGTAAAGTTCCTGAAGTTCGGTGCATATTTTTTTCTTGGTTTTAAGCCATTTAAATTAAATTTTACACATTTGTGAAACAGGGCAGAAACTGAAAGGGATTATAAATTATTCGTACCTTAAAGCCTCTACTGGCTGTAAGTTAGCAGCCCTTCTTGCAGGAAGAATTCCAGATATAATTCCTATAAGAGTAGAGAATGCTAAGCCAAACAAGATTAGTTCAGGAGTTATTACTGTCAAACTTGTTTGGGTTCTCATTCCTGTAACAAGAACTCTAAAACCAATTTCAGAAATAGAACCAGAAGCTATAAAACCAACAAAAATCCCTATAAGTCCTCCTAGCAAACCAATCATAGCAGACTCCAATAAGAACAATTGCATAACCTCAAAGTTAGTTGCTCCCAAAGCCTTTAAAGTTCCAATCTGTCTTGTTCTTTCCATCACACTCATGAACATAGTATTAGCTATGCCTATAGCTCCAACAAGCAAAGAAACTCCTGCTATACCTGCAAGGAATAAATTTATGGTATTCATAATATTCATAACAGTTTCTTGTATGGTTTTAGTAGAAGTTATAGTAAAATCTTTTGTTTCTTCTGTTACATGTCTAGAAAGCATTAATTTTTCTTCTATGCTACTAACAACATAATCCACTAAACTAGGATCACTCACTTTTATCTGGAGAAAAGAATATTCATTTGTTTCTGTACCCAAAACTGTTTTTGCCGAAGTTAGTGGCATAAATATTAGATTATCCAGTCCTATTATTCCAGCAATCCCACCCGACTCTTCAAGGATCCCAACTATTTTAAAAGGCTTTCCATTTATGTTTATTTGCGCATTTAGTGTTAAAGGACGCTTAAACATTTGATTTGCTACTCTATTTCCAATAACAATCGCATCACTATCTCCTGGCATCAAATACCTTCCTTCTTCAATTTCAACCGGCATTATCTCTTTCCAGGCTAGTGGGTCAACCCCATAAACTGAAATGGAAGTACTTTGAGCTAAGTAAGTGACGTTAGCTCTTCCAGAAATCATTTTATTTATAGTAACAATCCCTTCTACTGATTTTATAGCTTGAACATCTCTTTCCGTGAAATATGTTGGAACTTGAGCTCTTTCTATAGTTGGTTGTTGACCAACTCTTTGAAATGCAACGGTAAAAGCTCTAGCAAAACCAGGAGAAACTGTAATAATATCTGCACCCAAACCACTAAGCTGAGAGGAAATTGACTGCTGCATTCCTGAGCCAATTGAAAGAATAGCAACAACTGCAGCTACACCTATAACTATACCTAAAACAGTTAACCAGCTTCTCAACCCTCTTTGAGAAAGATTACTTATTGAAAGTTTAATTATATCGCTAAACTTCATTCCTTCTTCCTTTGAAATCTTTTTCTCAACTTAAGAAATACTACAACAAAAATTATTCCTATAACACCAACTATTATGTAGATTATTCCAGGAGTTAAAATTCCTTGCTGATTTCTTTGAGCAAGACTTCTTGCTACGCTACTAGTTATAATTTCTCGAGAGCCTAAGCTAATTTCCTTTTGAACACTTCTTCTTATGCCAAGAGCATCTGTGTAAGAAATTTCAACCAAAAGATTTCTTTCTTCACTAGTAAAATTTCTAGTCATTTCTCTAGACGAAGTAATTCTAGTAAAATTTACAAAAGAAATTTGAAAAGTTGCAAGTGTGTAATCTCCTGCGTTCAGATTACCTAAGATGTTAGTAGAACTTCCAGTCAGCCTCAAACTTTGTTGTTGGGGAATTTTTACGATTACCGAATAAGCAGTGTATGCCCCTGTGTTTGCAACTGCTAATGTTAATGAATTTGTCGTTATTTCTTCTATGCTGACATCAAAATCTGTTTCTCCAGTTATTTCAATCCCAGTAACTAAGCTTATTGATTGATTTACACCAGTTCTATCTGTATATTGAAGTAGTATATTTAGAGGATAAATTCCAGGTGAAGCACTTGGACTTACAGAAACTTCTGTCTCAACTTCATAATTAGAATTTCCTTCTATGCTTGGTATTAAAACCCTATTTCCTGAACCTATTGGTAGTATAAGATTTCCTAAGCTACTCCAACTAAATATTACATTGTTAACTGAATTACTACCTTTATTTGTTATAGTGAATTTCATCTTAACTTTTTCACCAGATTTTAAAGAAGAGGGAGCTATCGATAAAAGCTCTAAAGCAGAAGCTGACTGAACATTGACTATAACATTTTGCTTTATCGTTTTAGTTGTAGAGTCTGAATTATAATCTATATAAAAAGTTATTAGGTATAAACCTGGCAAGGCATTATCAGAAACCTTAAACTTGAAAAAATATGTTGTTGAATCGCCAATGGCTAAGGGGCTTAGATCCCCAGTCCAAGTTCCAGAAGGAATTATAGTTTTATCGTAAGAAACTTGTGAAATTTTTATTCGACTTGCTACTCCAGTTCCAGAATTTTTTAAAACTAGTTGAACATAACCTTCATTCCCAGGAAGGATAATTGAAGGATATGTGGAAAGAGTTGCTTGAACTATTGGTTCAGAAATTGCTTTTACCAAATTTACTGAAAAAAGCAAGATAAAAACTAAAAATAAGATTGAAAATATTTTTTTCATGTTAACCTCCTCTTATAATTTTCCCATCGCTTAAATATATAATTCTTTCAGCATATCTTGCAATATTTGGCTCGTGGGTAACGACAACTACTGTCTTCCCTTCTTCTTCACGAAGTCTGCTCATTAACATTATAATTTCTTTTCCTGTTTTTGAATCCAAGTTTCCTGTTGGCTCGTCAGCAAGAATTATCGAAGGATTATTAGCCAAAGCTCTTGCTATCGCTACTCTTTGGCGTTCTCCTCCAGATAATTGTGAAGGTAAATGTTCAGCCCTTTTTTCCATTCCGACTACTTTTAGCAATTCCAGAGCTCTCTTTTTTCTTTCGTTTTTGTCTTTTTCAACAATCATCATAGGTAGTTCAACATTTTGTAAGGCAGTTAAAGTCGGATATAAGTTGAAAAACTGAAAGACAAAACCTATCTTCATTCCTCTAATTCTTGCTAGTTCAGCATCGTTTAAACCAGAAACATCTTTCCCTTCTAAAAAAACCTTTCCTTTTGTTGGTCTATCTAAGCAACCAATTATGTGAAGCAAGGTTGATTTTCCAGAACCACTTGGACCAGTAATAGCTAAAAACTCATTTTTATTTACTTTCAAATTTACGCTGTCTAGAGCTTTAACTTCAACTTCATCTAGCCTATAAATTTTACTCACGTTTTCCAATTCAACTACTGTGTTCATTATTCCCACTTTAACTAATCAATCTATAGTTTCATATTGTTTGAAGGTTATATAAATTTAAAGCGATCGAATGATTGTTGTAATAGATTTAGATGGAGTATTGGTTGATAATTCTATTTTTGAGGAAAAAGTTTTGAATTATATCTTTAGAATAATCGCAAAGAAATATAAAGTGAATTTAAAGGAAGCAAAGAAAATTTTTTGAAAAATGGGTAAGAGGTTTAAAGGAAAGAAAGAATGGCATGACTGGAGAATTTACTGTAAAAAATTGAAGCTTGATAAAATTTGAGAAGAAGTCCATTTTAAAAATTTAAAGTAGTTAATGCCTATTTAAAATTCTCTTGAATTTCTATCTAAAATGAAAAAAGAGAAGTATAAAATAATTTTAGCCTCTGATGCGATAAAACTTGTGGTTAAAATAAAGCTTAAACATTTTAAACTTGGGGAATTTTTTGATTATATAGTTTTTCAAGATGATGCTAAATGTATAAAAAGTGATTTAAAATTTTTTAAGTTCATTCTTAAAAAAATGGAAAGGACCTATAAAAAATGTTGTAATAATAGATAATAGAGTTGATAGAGATATTTCAGCAGGTAAAATAGGAATTAAAACAATGCTTATAAAAAGAATAGAACACAGCCATAGCTATATTCCAATAAAGGAAAGAGCCAACCCAGATTTTTCAGTTAAAAAGTTAAGTGAAACATACAAAATAATTAAAAGAATAGAGAAGGGCCTGTAGCTCAGCATGGTAGAGCAGCTGGCTCTTAACCAGAAGGTCCGGGGTTCAAATCCCCGCAGGCCCACAAGCTCTTTAAGAAACAGAACTAGTTTGCTTGAAGTATGATTTAAATATTTAAAAAAACTTGAGGAAAGCTTAAAGTTTGAAAGAGATCACATGAGAAGGATAGGGAAAAACATGTATGAAATAACCGGAATTTATGATGAGAATAAGATGAATGAATTTAAAAAGTATGAAGACAAATAGGTAAATTCGGGTAAGATTCCAAGCATATCCTACAAGAGATTATAGAGACATGGAAATTTTTGTTCCTTACAAATTGTTTAAAGAGAATGGCTAATCATAGAATTGTGATTATACGATTGGAAACTAACAAATGAAGAATGTTTAAGAAGGACAACGCAAAAATAAATTTCAAAAAATTTTTAGTACTAAATAAACTTTAAACATAAGATTAATTCTTCTTTCCATAGATAATAAAAATAAAATAATAAAATAATATACTATGCCAATTATAGAAACTTTTAACCTTACAAAGGAATTTAACGGGTTAAAAGCAGTAAAAAAAGTAAGTTTAAAAATAGAAGAAGGTGAAATTTTTGGTTTGCTTGGTCCAAACGGAGCAGGTAAGACAACCTTTATTTCAATGCTTTGCACTTTATTAAAACCAACAAGTGGAAGAGCAAAAGTTAATGGTTTTGACATAATTAAACAACAAAACGAAGTCAGAAAATCTATTGGAATAGTTTTTCAAGACCCTAGCTTGGATAACAGACTGACAGCAAAAGAGAATTTGGAAATGCATGCAGGCTTATATGGAGTTCCGAAGAATGAAAGAAAAAAGAGAATAGAAGAAGTTTTGAAATTAGTTGGACTTTATGAAAGGTCTAATGAGCTTGTGAGAAATTATTCTGGGGGAATGAAAAGAAGGCTAGAAATAGCAAGAGGTTTAATCCATTACCCAAAAGTTCTATTTTTAGATGAACCAACTTTAGGTTTAGACCCACAAACAAGAGAGCACATTTGGGAATACATAAAGAAATTAGCTGAAAGAGAAAATATAACAATTCTCTTAACAACTCATTACATGGAAGAAGCTGATGTGTTATGTGACAGGATTGCCATAATGGATTATGGTAAAATAAAGGTTTTGGGCACACCTGAAAATTTAAAGAATAGTCTTGAAGGAGACGTTCTTACATTAGAAATTAAAAATAATAAAAAAATTTTTGAAAAAATAAAAAAACTGGATTCGGTTAAAAAAGTTCATTTAATAGAAAATAAAATTAGTATGACGGTAAGAAATGCAGAAAAGTTCGCACCAAAAGTTTTAGAATTTGCAAGAAAAAATAAAATTTTTGTTAGTTCAATAAGTATAAGAAAGCCAAGCTTGGGAGATGTTTTTCTCCATTACACAGGAAGAGAAATTAGAGAAGAAATTGGTGAACCAAAAGAAATGATGAAAAGGAGGGTAAGAAGATTTTGAGTGAGGTAGAAGGAATATACACAATCTGGCTAAAAGAAATCATAAGATTTTGGAGAGATAAGTCTAGGATAATTAGTTCATTAGTTCAGCCTTTACTTTTCCTAATAGTTTTTGGTGGGGGGTTTTCTTTTGTTAGACTTGGCAGCTTAAACTATCAAACATTTTTATTCCCAGGAATAGTAGCTATGTCTTTAGTTGGAGTTTCTATAGCTTCTGGTGTTTCTGTTATTTGGGATAGAGAGTTTGGATTTTTAAAA
>JAWCME010000017.1:0-3642 GCA_039091335.1 Candidatus Aenigmatarchaeota archaeon
CAACCATAGCTTACAGTATAATGTCTGCAGTAATAACTCCGGATGAAACAAAAATTCCTGAAAAAAACATAATAAATTACGAGTTAAATGATAGGCAAAAATATATTCTATTACAAAATGGTAAAGTTATTGCAAAATTTATCTATAATATAAATTGTTTAGAATGCTTACAGCAAAAATCTTACCTTGAATCTTTTGCAACGCAGTATTCTAATCAAATATTTTTAGAGGAAATTACTAATACGACTACTCAAAACTCTACTTTATTTCTTGAAAGCCTAAGAGGATATGAAGTTTTAACCAATGTAACTCAGGAAAATGCTTTTAATGTTTTTTGTGAATTGATGCTTCAGCCACCTGTTGACTGTGTTTTGAGGAAAGTATAATGAAAATCGTTGGAATAGATTTAGCTGGCGTTGAAACAAGAAAAACTGGTTTTTGTGTGCTTGATGAAAAAATGAATGTAGAAACTTACATACTGCATAGCAATAAAGAAATAATTAAAAAAGTTGAAGATGTGAAACCAAAAATAATTGCAATTGATGCTCCATTGGCTTTACCAAAAGAGAGAAAATCTTTAGAAGAAAAAGGTAATGTTCATTTAAGAGAGTGTGACAAAAAGCTTTTAAAGATGGGAATTAAATTTTTTCCTATTACTCTTGGACCGATGAGAAAATTAACTGAAAGGGGAATTAAGCTAAGAAAAATATTTGAAAAGAAAGGAATCGAAGTAATAGAAACCTATCCTGGAGCTGCTCAAGATATATTAAAAATTCCTAGAAAGCAAAAAGGAATTGATAAATTAAAAAAAGCTCTAGAAAATTTGGGAATAAAAGGATTGAAAAATAAAATAACGGATGATGAATTAGATGCAGTTACCTGTGCTTTAGTCGGGAAGATGTATTTGGAAAAAAATTATTTGGCTATAGGTGATTCAGAAGAAATATTAATGATATTACCAAAATTATAGTAACTTTGCTTTTATCCTTCTTATACCAGCTGCAACAGCTTCTTCTTTAATTATTTTGAACCTACCAAGTTCTTTTGTATTCTTGACATGTGGACCACCGCATATTTCAACAGAAAAATTACCGATTGAATAAACAGAAACCCTTTCACCATATTTATGTTCAAAAACAGCTTGTGCTCCTATCTTTTTCGCTTCTTCTACTGTCATTTCTTCTCTCTTAACTGGTAAAGCTTTTTTAATTTGTTCGTTAACAACTTCCTCAACTTTCCTTATTTCTTCTTCAGTTAACTTTCTATCAAAATTAAAATCGAAACGCAACCTCTCTGGAGTTATATTCGACCCTTTTTGAACTATATCTCTTCTGCCCAAAACTCTACGAAGTGCTTCATTTAAGAGATGAGTAGCTGTATGTAGCTTAGTGGTTTGTTCAGATGTATCAGCCAAACCACCTTTAAATTTTTTTTCAGCTCCAACTCTAGAAATTTTCTTATGTCTTTCAAATTCTTTTTCAAAACCCCTTTCATCCACTTGAATACCTAGTTCATTCGCAAGTTCTTTTATCATTTCTATCGGAAAGCCAAAACTTTGAAAGAGTAGGAAAGCATCCTTACCACTAATTTTTTTCACACGTTTTGCAATTTCTTCAAATTTCTTCAAACCTCTTTCAAGGGTGTTTCTGAATTTTAACTCTTCTTTTTTTATTTCATTCAAAATAAATTCTTTCTTTTCTTCTAAATACGGATAATCTTTTTTGTATATTTCGATAACTATTTTAGCTAAATCACCGATAAATTCCTTCTCTATTCCGATTATTTTTCCATGTCTTATGCATCTTCTTATCAATCTCCTCAAAACATACCCACGGTCAACATTACTTGGAACAATTTCTTCAGCCATTATAAAAACTGAGGCTTTAACATGATCTGCAATTATTCTTATAGACCTTTCTTGTTTTTCATCTGGCAATTTAATTTTTGCAATTTCCTTTATTTTTTCAACGATTGGCCTAAAAGTTTCTATCTCGTACACACTCTTTTTGTTCTGCAACACAGCAACAGTTCTTTCAACCCCCATACCAGTATCTACATTCTTCTGCTTTAGCAGCTCGTATTTTCCTTCTTTAGTCTTGTTATACTGCATAAATACATCATTCCATATTTCAAAATATTTCCCACATGAACATCCTGGCTTACAATCTTTACCACAAGGTTCCTTTCCACTGTCGTAAAACATTTCCGTATCAGGACCGCATGGTCCTGTCTCTCCAACAGGACCCCACCAGTTATCTTTTTTTGGCATGTAAAAAATTCTTTCTTTTGGTATACCAACACTCTGCCAAATCTTGGCACTTTCTTCATCTCTCGGCACATCTTTATCTCCTGCAAAAACAGTAACGTATAATCTTTCCTTGTCCAAACCAAGCCATTTCTTATCAGTAAGAAATTCAAAGCTCCATTTTATCGCTTCTTCCTTAAAATAATCTCCCAAAGACCAGTTACCGAGCATTTCAAAAAAAGTTAAATGGAAGTCATCACCCACTTTATCTATATCATCAGTCCTTAAACATTTCTGCACATTTACAAGTCTTTTTCCCATAGGATGGGGTTGACCCAACAAAAAAGGGACAAGAGGATGCATACCGGCAGTAGTGAATAGAACAGTAGGATCTTCTTGTGGAATTAAAGAAGCATTGGGAATAACTTTATGATTTTTTTGCTTAAAAAACTCTATGTAGAGTTTTATCAGCTTTCTTGAATCTATAACCATAATCTACAATTAAATTCCTAATATTGAAATAACTAACGGATTTAAGCCAGAAAAAAACAAAACTGAAGGAACCAATAAAACACCCATACAATGAGTTCTTCTTATACCAAGATAAACACAAAGCAAACCGATTGCGAGAGAAGTAAACAAAATCAACAATCCTTTAATTCCAGAAAGCAGAAAAACCATAGAAGTAATAAGCACAATAACTAATAAAGAAATAGTTTTATAATTTAGTTTTTCCAAAAATCTTGGAATCTTTCTTCCTAAAAAAAGAGTTAATATTGCAGCTAAACCAGAAGTCAAACAAATTACACCGATTATATATACCACATCGAAAAAAGTTAGCTCAACTAAAATTTTTTGGATAGCAACAGAAGCACCACTCCTAGGATTACCTACAAGATAAAGAGAAACTAAGGAAAAAATTTCATTGGCAACATTTATTCCACTTAGAGTAACTAAAAAATTTCTTGCTTCACCTGCTCTTCCAAGATATTGAACCATAGTAGCTGCTTGTGAAACACCTATCGCAGGTAGCAAACCAACTATAACTCCAGCAAAAGTGCCAAGAACAATTGATTTGAAAATATTTTTACTCGAAATGTTTAAAGTATCATCTTCAACCTGCCTTGGTATTTTTGATTTTTGTGAAATGCTAACAAACAAAGTACTTAAACCAAACAAACCAGATAGAATTGGAAAAAGAACTCTTTGCTGTGGAAGAATGGAAGAATTTAAAGTAAAAATTCCTAGCAGGCCAGATAATCCTATAACCAAGATTGCAGAAAGAACTTTTCTCAATTTTTTCTCTGTAAATATCATCAGAACAATCACTGAAATTATAGCGAAATGAATGTATGGTCTTGATATCTCATACAACCAACCAAAAACACCAGCAAAAA
>JAWCME010000017.1:3652-8481 GCA_039091335.1 Candidatus Aenigmatarchaeota archaeon
TCACGGTAAGCTTTATTGCTTCATATCCTTTTCCTTCAAACAGTAGCCTATGACCAGGCAAAACTGACAAAGCAGTATTCTCATCAGGAGCTCCAAGAAAAATTGAAGGAATAAAACTGATAAAAATCTGTGTTATAGCAATGGAAACTATAAGAACAGTTAGGTTATATGAAGCAAACAAAAACGAGAAAGACAAAATTAAAGGTAAAATATTGTTTATATGCATACCTGGTAATAGACCTAAAGGTATTCCTATCAAAACTCCTAACAGAGAAAACAAAATTGTTTCTAATATCAATTCTACTACCTTAAAATTTTTATATCTTCTGGTTTTCTAGGAATTATTTGTAACTGTCCCTTATATTCGTCAACCAATCCTGTCACAATTATTTTTGTTCCTTTTTTTAAATTATCAACAGGAAAATCATTTTCATTTAAACTATTAACAAATCCAGAAAATAGAGGAATTTGAATTTTTGACTGATTATCAGCAATCGTTAAAAATATGTGACCAGCAGGATGATTATTTCTATAAATTATGTAACCAGTAGTTCTCACAGTTTTACCAATAAGTCGAGAGTCTATTTCACTTATTTTCGTAGTTGAGGGTTGGATGTTAACAGCGGAAAAATAGATTAAAATTAAGCCTAAAACTGATGAAAATAAACATATTAAAATCAATTTGTTCTGTTTAATATTTTGAAAGCTGAACATGAAATTTTGTTTGAAAAAATTATAAAAATAGATTTAGAACTACTTTTGGTGGTGATTAACAGGTAATGTGAATATAAGCCACAACTTTTTTTCCACTTTCATATAATTGTTTAAATTTTTTTATAGCTTCCAAAGATGGGAAAGATAATAATAATATTCCTTTTTGTTCAGCTATTTTTTGTACATCGGAAGAAATTTCCATATCTCCTTCTATACCAGTACCTACAACTATCACTTCTGGCTTTTCACTGAGGATGGAACTGAATTCTTTTTTTGAAATAAGATGCCTAATCTGTGTTTGAATTTCTTTAACCAATCCTTTATAAGAAATTATGACATCTTTATCGTATTTTTTGTTGTTGATTGTTATATTACCAAACTCTAAAGAATTAATCTTAATCGGATTATTTTTGCTGTGAGTAATTCTTGATTTCACATTAATCAAAGTTCTAAAAAGTTTATCTCTTTTTCTATCTCTTATCTGTGAAATTTGATTATTTTCAAGATATTTCAACAAAATATCCTCGATAATTCTAGATTTCGGAATTTCTATAGAAAGTTTATTTTCCTGTTTCCACTTTTCAACAACTTTTTTTACTAGCTCACTGCTTATTTCTGGTCTCATATGTACATTTATGTGCATATGTGTACTTAAATTTTAAAAGCTGTGTTTCGATATTAAAATAATGACAAATGTTGGAATAGAAGGTTATGGTGTATGCATACCTAGAGAAAGAATTAAAACTGAGGAAATCGTTAAAGAGAGGGAAAGTTGGCGTCGTGATTTACCAGAATATTTGGAAAAAATAAGAAAAGGACTACTTCTTAACTATAAAGCAATAGCTGGGCCTTGCGAAGATTCGACTACATTAGCGGCTGAAGCAGCTGGAAATGCATTCAGAATGTCAGGAATTAATCCGAAAGAAATGGGGAAAGATCCTTTTGAATGTGCAGCAGTATACGTAGGCTCGGAATCAAAACCTTATGCAGTAGGAACAATTGCAGTAGAAGTTGCATCATTTTTTGGTATGGGACCTTACATATTCGCTCCAGACGAAGAAGGAGCATGCAATGCTGGGATGCAAGCAGTTAGTGATGTAAGATCAAAAGTTTTATCAGGAGAAATTCATCGTGGACTTGCCATAGGTACGGATGTAGCACAAGCACCAATAGGAGATCCTCTAGAATATGCTTGTGGAGCTGGAGCAGGAGCTTTTTTAATAGGAAGAGATAATTTAATAGCTGAATTGTATGATGTAGTCCCATTTTCAACTAATGAAAGGGACTTTTTCAGAAGAGAAGGTATGCTAGTACCAAAACATTTCGGAAAAACAACAGTGAAAACATATTTAACTCATGTTATCGGTGGAATAGTTGGAATGTTAAAAAAACATCCTGATAAAAGTTTAGAAGATTTTGATTATATAACAGCTCATCAACCTTCTGGCTACATGGTGCTCAAAACTTTTAAAACCTTGTCAGGTGAAAGTAAGGATCCTTTTGATATAGATAAAATGATTGAAGACAAAGATTTAAAAGAAAGAATAAAACTTACTCCGGAAAGTGTCAAAAGAAAAGTGGAACCATGGCTCACGGTTTTATATACTGGGAATACATATGCAGCTTCAACTCCGATAGCTGTAGCCAACATTTTAGATAATGCAAAACCTGGTGAAGAGATATTGGCAGTTTCTTATGGCTCTGGTGCATCTTCTATTGCAACATGGATTAAGGTTTTAGATGGAATTGAAGAAAAAAAAGGTATCGTGCCATCAGTTAGAGAATATATAGAAAGATTTACAGAAATAAGTCTGAAAACATACATCGATCGTCTAAAAGAAAGATTTGAAAGATGGGTAAGAAATAAACATTTAATATTTCCAAAAATCATAGGAGAAATTGAACCAATAGGTAATGAAAGAATTGAAATTACACTTTGTGATGACTGTAAAACAATATACTATCCTGCAAAAAATAAATGCCTTAATCCAGACTGCAAAGAAGAAAAATTAATTAGAAAGTATATTCCGAAAAGAGCAAGATTAAAAAATTATGAAAAACCATTTGGAAAGCCTGCTCTTAGAAAAAGTGTTTACCATGTTTTAAAAAGAGATAAAGTAATTCTTGTTGATTGTGATTTTAAAGATTTAGAAATAGGAATGGAATTAGAACCTGTAATAAGAAGGTTTGATTATCAAGGAAAAGATGGATTAATTCAATATGGCCCTGCGCTAAGACCGATATTTAGAAATAAATACAAAACCAAATCGAACTGTTTATAAAAATCAACAATTGTTAATTATAATAAATTTGCAACTATTTCTTTTACTTCTTCAAAAACTTCATCTTGAGGTTTAGTCGCATCGATTACTTTCATATTATATTTTTTTGCTAATCGCAAATAATTTCTTCTTACTTTTTCATTGAATTGAATACTTTTTTCAAATTTACTTGGCAAATAGTATAAAACATTCCATTTTCTTTTTAACGCAACATCCGCAGGAACGTCCAACAAAATAACTAGATCCGGCTTGATAGCAAATTCATTTATTTTTTCTATAAATTTTTCATCAACACCTTGTGCTGTTTGGTATGCTAAATTCGCATACACATAACGCTCAGAAATTACTATGTTCCCGTCTTTAAGAGCTTGCTTAATTTCCTTGTCTAAATGCTCAGCCCTATCCGCAGCAAACAACAGAGCATCTGCAACCGGAGATAATTTTTCTAAATATAAAGTTACTTTAAGTAAATTACCTGTTATATTTTCTGTTGGCTCTTTAGTTGTTATGCACTTTATTCCTCTTTCTTTTAACCATTGTTTTAAAAGTGCAGCCTGTACAGTTTTTCCAGACCCATCCAAACCTTCAAAAACAATAAACTTTCCTTTTTTCATATTTTTTAGGAACAAGTTTTATTTTATAAACATTTCTAAATATAAAACTATGTTTTTTAAATTATACATTTACTTTTTCTTCAAATAATAAATTGTTGGTAGAATACCGCTTAATGTAGTTGTTATTATACCTTCTATCAAACTCCAAATAAGATAAATGTTTCCTGTTCGTTTGAAAAACATATCTAAAATACCTAAGGGTAAACCAACAATTACTGCATATAAAATTAAAACTGCAAGTATAGACAAAACATATCCTTTAGTTCTTTGCCAACTTAACTTCAAGCTCTCCATGGGATTTTTATTTTCAAGCATGAGTATCGGGAAAATAAACCAAAACTTTATTCCTAAAAACACTGCTATAACAATAAAGATTATTACAAAAATGGGTATGACAATAAACTGTGTCTCAAAAAAATTGAGACCATGAATAGCGAATACAAAAATAAAAACAGGTAGAATCGGAAGTAAAATAATTATTCCAAAAATTAGAGTTGTGATAAAAATTTTAAACAATTTTTTTAATGTTATTTGAAAAACAGAGACTATATCTAAATCACGCCTTCTTAATCCCCGATAAACTAAAATAGGGAATCCGCCACTTCTAATTAAACCTGCAATAAATATAATGATAAGACCTATTATCAAAAATACTGCTCCAATTGTTCTAGGCACGTTCATTAAAAAGAACGTTGAAATTCCAAGAAATGATGAAGATTGAATAACTGACCTAAAATTTGAGCCCAAATAAACTAAAACGCCACCAACCATTGTTAAAACTCCTAAGAATATGAGAATGGTAATGATAAAGCCGAAAAGAAAAGATTTAGGATATTTAAAAACAAAATTGAACATATCTTTTATTGTTTCTATTGCTAAACCCATTTTTACCTAGTTATAATTTAGAAAATGCTATATTTATTTGCTTGTTTTCAAATTTAAGCTGACCTTTGAACTTTCCTTTCAGTTTACCGACATCAATTTTTTTTGCCCCAACTTCTTTACTTAAAAATTTTATGTATTTATTTAGTATTTTATTTGTTTGCTCATCCGAATCCAAAGTAAGTTCAATTTTTTCTTTGACGACAAAACCAAATTTCTTTCTCAGTTCTTGTATTTCTCTTATAAGTTCTCTCATTAAAGCTTCTTCCAAAAGTTTTTCATCCAACTTTTTATCGACTAAAACCCCACCGAAATCAAAATCTATTTCAGAAAATTC
>JAWCME010000018.1:0-8442 GCA_039091335.1 Candidatus Aenigmatarchaeota archaeon
GAAGATCTTATAGATATAAATATTAGAAATCTTCTTGAAAAAGAAAAATTCTTAAAAACGAATAAAAGAGCTCTTTTCTTACCACATTGCTCAAGAAAATATATGGATAATAGATGCAAAGCATACTTTAATCCAGAAGTCCCATCTTATTATTGTAATCAATGTTCTTCTGATTGTTTAATTAATCAAGCAACAATTCTTGCAAAAAAGTATGGATATGATGTTTATGTTGTAGCAGGAGGTTCTTGTATTCCTAAAATATTAAAAGATAATCCTTACGAGGGAGTAGTAGGAGTTGCATGTTGCGAAGAACTTAAATTAGGAAGTAATTATTTAAGAAATTTAAATATACCAGGACAAGGAATTCCTCTCATTAAGAATGGTTGCGCCAATACAAAGTTTAGTATTGAGAGTTTAGAAATAATTTTAAAAGAAAAACAAATTGAATGAATAAAATAATATTTGCTAAAATTTTATTTTAATTATTCCTCTTTTATTTCACTCTCATTAAAAATTAATCTTTTTAAGAAAAATTTTTCTTGCAGAATTTACTTTAAAATTATAAGATATATCATTTAAGTCTCTCTCTTTTTCTAATTCTAAGATTAATTGTTTATTATCATTATAGATTCTCATTATCTTTTTATCCCTTTTTATAAACTAAAGAATATTATTGCCAGAATAGCTCCCTACCATAGTTTGGCCTCTCTTTCTGGAAGCAGGATTAACCTTTTTGTTGAAAAAGGTTTCTCCACCTTTTCCTCCCATCGGGAGGCAACAGCAAAATAGTGGATAAACCACTATTTAATCCTTAAGCTAATTTATTGAAAAATTAGCTTAAGAGCTTCTGCTTCGATAGGCTCTCATTAGCAGAATGCCAGATTCCTATGAATAGGAAGCTTGGTCTGGCTACCCTTCCACTCCTTTTTCCTTCAAGACCTTAGCCAAATCCTGAATTAACCTTCTTACGTGTTCCCTTATCTCGTAAACTTCTTTATCGGGAATTTCTGTTATCTTCTTCTCATCAGCAAGCTTTTTCATGTCAACTATCTTACCCCAAACTTCAGCATAGTAAGGATCGATAAGCTTTGAATCTATAAACTCCTTCTTGAAAGCTATCATAACATCTTCCTCTTTCTCAGGCATCTTCTTTAAGCTTTTGAGAGCAGTTATAGCAGCTTTGTGCATGGCTTCATAGGTTCTCTCCAAAATCTTTTCCCTCTTTTTTATCTCCAAAGCATTAAGTAATCTGAACATCTTATTCACAAATTTCTCAGCTTTTTCAATCCATTCATCAACAAACTCTCCTTCAACATCCATAAGCTCTTTATGTTCTATCTTCTTCCTTATCTCTATTATTTCCTTAAGCCATTCAGCATACTCTGGCTCTAAAATTCCAGGCTCAACCAAAAACTTCTTGACATCATCGTAAGCTTTGCTTGGAACTGAAGGAGCCAAGTCCATGAACATTAGAACAGCTTGGACTGTATTGAGCATAGCATAATAACAATCTTCAGCCAATATCAAAAGCTTTACAGTTTTTGCCCTCACCAGTTTCTTTGGTGCCCCTTCCATGTAGCTTTCTATCGCCTCCCTCGTTGCTGGTATTTTTCCCATTTCAAGAAGCTTTTTTATCGGTGTAAAAAAGCCTATGTCGTAAACTGCAACCCCTTCTTTAATGAAATTATAGATTATAGGATGACAAACCCTTGCATACTCCCAAAACTCTGTTAAAGTGTAGCTGGGTCGAATTGAAAGCTTGTCGGAAATCTTTTCAGCAATCTTTTCTAGGTCATCGTCTATCTTTTCTTGAAATCCTGGAGTAATTTCAGAAAAAGTGTCATCCAAAACAACAAAAATATCAATGTCACTCTTTGGCTTGAATTCATCTCTTGCAACAGAACCCACCATCACTATGCATTTGATGTACTTGCCGTATTTTTCTAAAACTTGCTTTGCAAATTCTTCCACTTCTTTCAGCTTTTGTTCTCTTGCTTCAGGCTCTTCTTCCTTTTTCTCTTCTTTTTTATTTTCCTCTTTCATACCAATTAAACCTTTGTATAACTAATGGATATGTTAAAATCTATTTTACTCACTAATTCTTTCTCAAAACCCATTTCACTCTTCCTCCACAAAGTTCTTCTCCCTTAATATCTTCTGGGAGAATTGCTTAAACCTATCTATTATTTCTTTTGCAACTGAACCAAAAATTAGAACTGACTTGATCAAATTGCCATATTGCTTCCTAGCGTCATTCGTTAACTTTACCGCTCTCTCTATAACCTTTTTCTGGAGCTCTGCTGCTTTTGCTCTTCTTTCTGCCAATTTGACATCTTCCAATTCTTCTTCTAGGCTTTCTATGGCCATAATTTATCTTTTACACTAAGACTTAAATTTTTACCTATACTTTTTCCTTCCCACTCTTCCGCTTTCCTCTTCTCCACAGCCGCCCTTCCAAAGAAGCCGTGAGTTTCTTCTGGCATTGCTATCAAGCCTCTTAAAGGATCAAAAGCATGCTCTCTCATGATTATTTTCTATCTTTCTTCATATGTCAATTGCTTTATGTCTATACCGAAAAATTCAGGATGTTCTATGAGTTTTCAGGCCGTATATCCTTTTTCAAACACTCGATTATAAGCTGTAAAGAAATTATGGATTGTTGAAAGCTTTCTGGCCCACCTCTTTCAAAAATTATGTAGCAATCCTTATCCTTGCTAAATCCTTTTGCCTGAGCTTGTAGTACATCTTGTACAAATACTTTTGTTGGGCTGAGTCTACTTCTATGGGTAAATGAGCTGGTGCCAAAGTCGATGGCCAACCTGCATGAACTACCCTAACATACTTGCCTCCACCTTCTGGCAAAAGGTCTATGACTTTTTCAGGGATCTACCCTCAAGCTCAACATGTGCTCAAAATCCATTGCAATAGTAAAAATGTCTCTTCCTACTTGCTTGTTTGCTTCTTCGATCAAAAAATAATATTGATAAGGATTGGCTAACTTGAGTCACTCTTCTATCCCCTTCCACCCATCAGTGGCTCTAAGGCAAAAATCATGCATCCAAATACTCTTTTGGATCTTCATACTCGCTTCTTTTTGGAAAGAAATGACCAAAAATGTATCTTGCCGACACAGCCGGAACCCAAATCTCATAGTGCATCCTGAAAGCATCATCTTCAATTGAAAGTTTTGTAAATTTGCTAAGCAGCTTTTTCCTAAAAAATTTTAGCCCTAAAGTTGACTACCAGCAATATAATAACATTATTATTTCCAATCATAGAAAAATTTAAATCTTTGAATAAACAGAAAATAAACAGAAATTGAGCATAAAAAAAATTAGTAGAAGAGAATATATTAGTGGGCTTGTAGGCTTTCTTCTAGGTGGAGTACTTATTTATGTCTTTGATAATTTTCTCCTTCCTGAAAGAAGAATAACTGAAATTAAAACTGCTTATGAAACTAAAACAAAAACTGAAACTATCAAAACTACTAAAACTATCTATGAAACTAAGACTGAAACCAAAACAACAACTTTTTATGCTCCGAAAGTAGAGGATGTAAGATTAACAAAATATTACTCGCCAGAAAAGGATTCAGTTTGGTTGTATTTTGAAATTAAGGTGAAAGGTGGAAGTAATGTTTGAAGAAGAAAAAGAATTAAATGCTTTAAATTCAAGAATCCAAACTGGTGTAAATTTAAGTCTTCAGATTTTAGAGCTATTCACCAAAAATGAAATTCAATCTGAAGATGATATAAAGGAAATTAAAGCAATTTTAACTTATCCGGATGGTAACATTCAAGAAACGAGTGTTAAGGAAAAAAGAAAAAGTAATGATAATTATATTTTTCGTGTAAGTTTTTATACAAATAAAGTAGGTACTCACTTAATTTCTATAGAAGCTATAAATAAAGAAGGAATAAAATCAAAACCTTTTTCCACTACTTTCGACATAGGTCTTTCAACAAAAGAAAAAAACGAAGCAACTAATCCAGCTTTATTCGATAAATATCTTTCTGTAATCCTTTCGGATAAAACCACACTTAAAGAAAAAGCCACAAAACTAAAAGTAGAGGATTTGGAAAAAATTATTAAAAACGATTATCCCATTATTTCTCATTTTAATGAGCTAAATGATGCTGCATTAAAATACTTATACTTTGAGTCATTCTTTCATTTACCTCATAATCATATTGAAACACATAGTATGGAAAAAATTCTCAAAATAGTTGAATTGATCGACCAGAATCCTGAATTGGTCGAGAACTTATTACCAGAAGGGTGCGATATTTATCCGCATTTAATCGATTTGGTTGATTTGGAAAAAGCAAAGAATGATTTATATTATTCGTCTGTGCTGCATGGATTAGCATGGTTTGGTCAATACTGGTTCTATTCAGTTAATAAATTGGAAGATACGCATTACAAAAAAGGACCTTTCGGACCAATGGCTGATGGTGTTTTAGATGACATAGAGAAGGAAATTTTAAGAACAAGGTTTAAACAAATGGTGGAGGGAGAGAATTTGATTCCACCTGATGTTCCGGATAATATAAAAAAGAATATAATTTTACAATCCACATTGCCTTACTCACTTCTTTGGCAAAATATTTACAATCCAAATGATGATTTATTGCCTTACGTATATGATGGTTATTTCGGTATTAAAGGCACAGACTATGCATTTCCATCTGATACAAAACATGTGCGAGATATGTTGTATAAAAACGTTATTGAAAGAATACCCAAAAGAAAAAAAGAAATATATAGAATACTAGAAGATCCCTCACTTAGTGAAATGGAGATTAACAACTTCAAAAAATACTTCACGAGATATCAACGAGATTGGCCTAAATTTGCCTCAGAATTCCCAAAATTAGTGGATTTCATGTTTAAAGAAGGAATATTCGGTGACAGAGCTTGGCTTGTAATAGAGGGAATTAGTTGTGAGGAAATAGAAAGATTACCTTATATAGAACCGAGAGAATTTCATCTTGTCAACTTAATGGCAGCTGCTAACGGAGCTGGCTATACTTTTGTGATTCAGTACCCAAAGTCAAGTGTAATGAGTGGTAAGTTTCATAGCACTTCTGGTGCCTCTATTTCCAGTCACTTAAGAGATAGGTTATTTGAAAGATATGGAAGCATTTTAATACATAAAGACTTAAATGCAATTTGTCCATGGCTTACCGAAGATTTTTTGGAAGATCAAAGACATTTAACGATACAATACGCCTTTCGCGTGGATAAACTAATTTGAATATGTAAAGAATATATTTCCATTTTTTTTAAAAACATAATATACCATATATTATGTAAAAAACTTTTCAATATTTGTGCTTTCACTGATTGTTTTATGTTTCTTTATTTACAATACCTATGTTCATCCATCATGGTTCATGCATTTAATAAGTGACATATGGTTGAGCAATTCGGAAATAGAAGCAATAAGAGGAATGAAAGATGCACTTCCAAAAAATTCCATGATAGTTGCAGATTTTCCTTTTTGTGAAGTATATTTTGGTATCACAGGCAGGACATCCGCAATTTCACCACAGCTAAGAGCTTCAATACCTTTGAATAGTTACTTAGATGATTACATTGGGATATACTTTTCGCAAAACATAACACAAATAAAAGAGCTTACACTAAAACATGGAATAACCCACATCGTCTTAAGCGAAAGAATAAAGAATAGTGGACATTTAGCCACAACATCATCCATATGGCCATATAAGCTCTACCAAGGAGTGAGTAATGCTGATCCTGAGAAGTTTAATGATGAACAAAATTTCAAAAAAGTCTATGAATATAAGGATGTAAAAGTTTTTGAAGTTAAGTTTTGAAGTTTAGAGAGTTGCAAGAAAAAATACTTATACTTCAAAAACTTTTTTTCTTTTCTAGCTTAAAATTTTATCAATCCTCTCGCATTCGCCAAAATACATATCAGTTGCCTTATCTCAAATCTCGGTCTCCACCTGAAAGCTTCACTTGAAGAAAGCCTTATTGTCTGTTTATAGCAGTTTGAGAAAAATATAAATAGATTACTTTTTAATAGTAAAGACATGAGAGATGAACAAATCATAAATTTAGACAAAGGTTTGGGTAGAAATGAAATAAAATATCTAAGCGAAGCTTTGTACGGTAATAGAAACCTAGTAGTTAAAGGAGGAGATACAAAAATTTTATTTTGCAATGGAGAAGCTGAATTTCTCTCTCTTCCTTCAAATGCAGAGGAATTTGAGAAAGATGTTTCAATACTCTATGATTCTCTGGCAAAATATGGGAACAGAAAAGAAATAGAAAAGCTGGCTGATAAGCTTAATGAAATTGATTTTGTTACAGTTAATGGAAAGGATATACCGATTAAAAGAGAAGATTTTCGTACCAATGATATCTTCTCTTTTGCTCAAAAATATGGTGAAAGAATAGTATACCCTTGGGACTCTGATGAAAAAATATCCATAAAACCTCAAACAAAAAAGAGTAAAGCCACTTCTAAAATTACCTCTTTGGGTTTAATAGGAGGCTTAATAGGCTCGTTGTTCGGAGGTTTAGCATTAGGATATCTCGTAAGTAAAGCAACCATAAAGTCGGAAGAAAAGACAGTTACCCATACCGAGACTATTTTTTCTCCTGTTACTAAAACCACTACCGAAAAAACAACGCTTACTCAGACTTTTATCAAAAATTATACCAAAACTACTACAACAGAAAAGACAGTTACCACCACTTTGCCTGCGCCATGCAGAGAATATGCCGCACAATTAGGAATTGATAAGAACTTATTCAGCTATATCAAGCCTTTTGATGCAGATGGTAAAATGAATGCAACTGAAAAAGAATTTATAGACGTTCTTGCACAAATAGGAAATTTAATAAACGATTCGTACCCTGAGCTGAAGAATTACTGGACAAAAAAGGAATTAACCGCTCTTCAAGAAGAATGGTGCAAATCAGTATTAGAAGATGGTAAGATATCTCCTCTTGAGCTGAATGCTACTAAGAGAATACTTTCCTGGGATAGGTTAAACGTTATTTATAGCATAATCAATTCAAGCATGATAAATGACCGAGCATTTAACAAAGATTGGGATAAAGACAATTTAACTAACATAAGTGAGATAATGAATGGAAGTAATCCTTTGAATGAACTAGAAACAGATCCTAAAAATAGAAGTGAAGTTTATTGCGTTAATATTGCAGGTCCAGGATGGATAAATTCTGAAGATTATGGCTCTTTCAAAGATATGATTATTGTTTACCATTTGCAAAGAAAATTTGGAATACCGAAAAAAATTATTTTTCTCTTTGCTGATAATAGAATTCTACTGGAGGATAAGATAGCCTATGCTCCTAATGATTTAAGAATAGGATTGATAGATATTTATATAGATAAATATAAACATTGGAATAATAAGAGCTTGTTAACTGATTTCGGTCCTGTAAATTTTTATAAGTTAGGAAAATTTAGCGCAGGGGATATCTTAAACTTAGCATCACAACTTAATTCTCAGATTGATAAAAACGATGTCGTAGTAATAAGTATTAGTGGACATATGGGCGATTTGGATGATGGAGGTTTTCTTTGGGGAGGAAGAAAAGAAACCGAACAAATTCTGGTAAATAATTATCACATAAATCAATTTTTATCTAAAATAAATTATGGAAGGGCATTAGTTCTACTAGAAGGATGTGAAAATCAGAAATTCGCCTCTAACTTAAATGTTCCAAGTCCTTTACATGATACCATAGCAATAGCATCTGGCACAAAAGAAAAGCCAGGCCAGGGTTTTTGGATGGAAGCAGTGTGGGAATACTTGGCCAGTGGGTATTCCCTTAAACAAACAGGAGAAAAACTATTAGCTTTTGCCCCTTACTTAAACTTTTTACCATACTATTTCAAGAAAGATGTGCATGATCACTATGAATGTCCCTGGATGAATTATTTTAACCCATTGATTTATTTGCCTAAAGAAAAGGATTAAATATATTTACCGAAAAAACCAAAAATCTATATATGAAAAAAGTTTATTTTATTTTTCTTTTGCTTGTCCTTTTTGTTTTGCTAGTTCTCTTTAACTTCCTTAAACCCAGCCCATTTTCAGAAGATGTATGCAAAGAACTTCTAAAACAAAATGACCCCAACCTTGATTTTGAGAAAATTAGTTTTACTCCAAAGAGTAATTTAACAACTCCCTATGGAACTGCAAAGGAAATAAAAACAGGTCTTGTGAAAAATGGTATGAGGAAAATAATTGATTTTATTTATTTTAGTAATGGATTTCTGGGGTGCTCTTTAAAAGAATTTCCTGTTGTATCCTACTATGTCGAGCCGGAAGCAAAACCCTACAATTGTCCAAAAATAGAGGGAGAAGCTTACTTTTATTATGAGAAGAGAAATGATTATATCTACACAAACTATCTACTCATAGATACGTCAAC
>JAWCME010000019.1:0-7013 GCA_039091335.1 Candidatus Aenigmatarchaeota archaeon
GTCAATATCTTCTCTACCAGCTCCAGAAAACCTTGTTTTTTCAGATTTGCAATACTTAAGAAAAGGGTTTTCTATTATTTCCTGCACAGAAGTTGGATATAATTTTCCTTTCCCCCTGCAATGTTCACATCCTTTTCCTTTACACCTTGAGCAAACCCACTTTGTTTGTGGTATTCCTCTTGAAAGTTTTTTATATTCTCCAAACACATACAAACTTCTTATTTCTGTCTTAATCTTTCCTTTATTCAGGTCTACTATAAAAGTTACATCTGGGTTTTTTTGTTCAAAGTTTTTACCAGTAAGTTTTTTAACAATCTTTCCTATTTCTCTGTTTATTTCTGATTTTATAGATTCCACTCCTTCTATGTCAACCTCTTCCCATACTTTTTCCTCTGTTGCTGTCATGTATTGAGGAATTATTGAACCTATTAAAAAAGTTTTGAACTCGATTTTCTTTGACTCTTCCAAAACTTTTTTTGCAAACTCATATATTTTTTCTTCAAAAAAATTTTTGCAAATATAACATTCCTCTTTTTCCGTTACATTTTTAAAATTTCTAAGCTTTATTCCATACAAATTTTTTTCATTTATCTCTATTTTTTCTCCGGAATCGATGAGCATCGCAACATATCTTCTTATGGTTTTCCCCCTCTCTTTATTGCTAGTTCCAGAAAGTAACTGGGCCCATATCCTTCCAAGACAGTTGTCGCACAAAACCCACTTTCCAAGCACGTTTATTGCTGTTTTGCTTATGTTCATGCTATCATCAAATCTTAAAACCAAACCTTTTTGCTATATCCTTTAGTGCCCCCCTTTCTATTCCAACCTTTCCACCAAAGCTTTTCATTATTTTTTTCATTTGGTTATATTGTTGTAGCAATTCTCTAACTTCTGATTCAGCCCTTCCACTTCCCCTGCTTATTCTTTTTATTCTGCTTTCTGTTATGATGTTTGGGTCTTCCCTTTCTTCATTTGTCATGCTCTGTATTATGTACTTATAAGATTTCATCTTTTCCTCCTGTTTTTTTATTAGGTCATCAGGCAAGTTTATACTTCCAGGAATAAGGGAGATGATCTTACTCAGACTTCCCATCTTTCTTATTCCTTCGATTTGGTCGTAAAAATCTTGTAAAGTAAATTTTCCTTCTATAATTTTTTCAATCTTTTCCGGCTTTATTTCAGCTTCTTTAGCTTTTTCTAAAAGTGTTTGCAAATCTCCAAGCCCCAAAAGTCTTGATACAAACCTTCTTGGGTCATAGACTTCAAAATCCTCCAAATGCTCCCCTGTACCCAAAAACCTAACCTTTGCTCCTGTTGCTATGCATGCGCTTAAAGCACCCCCTCCTTTTGCTGTCCCATCAAACTTTGTTACCATTATACTTCCAATAGGAACTGCCTTGCTGAATGCCTCTGCCTGAATTCTTGCTGCCTGCCCAAGAGAAGCATCAACAACAAGAATTGTTTCGTCCGGCTTAATTTCTTCTGCAATTTCTTTTATCTCTTCCATCAACTTTTTAGCTTGCTTGTGTCTTCCAGCAGTATCAACTATTATTACATCCTTCTTATAAAACTCCTTTATCCCCTCCTTAATGGTTTGAATAGGAGGTTTCCCTTTTTCTCCATAAACAGGCACGTTTATTTTTTCTCCAAGCTGTCTAAGTTGTTCCAGACTTGCTGGCCTATAAACGTCTCCGCATATCATACCAACCCCATATCCTTGTTTTTGCAGATACCTTGCTATTTTAGCGCAAGATGTCGTTTTCCCTCCTCCCAACAACCCAACAAGCAATATGATGAAAGGTCTTTTTTTTATTTCAAGGGGCTCAAATTTTTCTCCCAAAAATTTTAAAAGCTCTTCATAAACTATTTTTAAAACATGCTCCCTTTTTGTCATACCGGCAGGAGTTTTTTCTTCAAAAGCTCTTTTTCTCATGTTATCTGCAAGACTGTTCGCAAGCTGCAAATTCACGTCTGCTTGTATTAAGCACCTTCTTATTTCAACTATTACTTCCTCTATTATTTTTTTGTCTACAGAAACAGAAGTCAAAATCCTGTTAAAAGCTGATTTTATTCCTTTTCCTAACCCTTCCAACATATTATTTCACTAAAAAATTCTATTTATTTGAATTTAAACCAATCATTTCTTCAACTATTTTTTTTGGTTCGTACTCAACAATATCATCAATCTCCTGTCCAACACCTAGAAAAAGAACTGGTTTTTTGAATTTGTAACAAACAGAAAGAATGTTTCCTCCTTTTTCGTTTATGTCAACCTTGGAAAAAATTAAAGCATCAACACCAATTGCATTTTCAAAAAACTCTAACTGACTTATAACATCTGATCCGGTTAGGCTGTCAAGAACCAAGACTTTAAGGTCTGGCTTGTTTACCCTTACTATTTTAGATAGTTCATCCATCAAATCCTTGTTCGTATGTATTCTCCCGCTCGTATCGCCGAGCACGACATCATATCCTCTTACTTCTGCTGCCTTTCTTGCATCAAAAATTACGGCACACCCATCACTTCCATATTTTTGTTTTATTACCGGAACATTTGCTTTAATTGCGTATTCTTCAAGCTGCTGAATAGAACCTGCTCTAAAAGTGTCCCCTGCTGCAAGCAATGGTTTATATTTTTTCCTCTTTAAAAAATAAGCAACCTTTGCAAGATTTAATGATTTTCCGACTCCATTTACCCCAAAAAACAATATGAGGGCTGGTCTTTTTTCTTCCTTGGCCCTTTCAATTAATTTTTCCAAATCAATCTTTGGTACAGAAAGGATTTTAATAAGCGTATTCTTTAAATTTTCCAATACAAACTCTTTTTCTTTCCCTCTTTTTACTTCTTTCCCTAAAACCTCTTTTTTCAACTCTTCCTTAATTTTTTCAGCAACTTCATACGCAACATCGCTCTCTATTAGCCCATCTTCCAATTCTTTTAATATTGGTTCCAAATCCTTTTCCTCAACCCTCTTTTCTCTAACTTTTTTAACAATTTTTTCCAAAACCTTTGGTTTTTCTGTTTCTTCTTTTTCAAATTTTTCTTCTATTAAGCCAACAAGTTTTTCAAATTTTTCTTTTAAAAAACCAAACATTAAATTTCGACCTTTTTGGCAAGCTCTTCTATTTCTGGTTCAAGCATTTCCATAGTTTTAGAGATTTTTGATATTTCATTTTGGATTGAGTTCAAATTTTTTTCAAGTTCCTCCATTTTTTTGTTCAAAAAGTCCCTAGTTTCCTCAACATTTTTTTCTACTGCTACATTTGCTCCAACACCAACTATCATCTTTCCTTTTTCTGTTATTTTTCCAAAGGAATATATCCTGGCGCCAATCGGAAAAAGCACATCATTCTTTTTTTGAATCTCTTCCATAGTTGCTAGGCTTGTTTGGATTTCTATTATTTTCGATATCACAATTTCTCTTTGTTTAATTAAAGAATTTAGTCTTGTTTCTAGTATCCTATAAGCCAATATTTTTTCTTGCAACTCTTTCTTTTCCTGCATGCAATCAATTTGTTTTTTAATTAAATATTTTTAAAGAAATTAGTCCATTTCTCCTAATTTTTCAAGAATTTTTTTATCGAAGTTTGCCCTTACTCTATTTCCATAAATATAATTGTCGAACGTTGAATAAAGAATTATTCCATGATAAAGGTTTTTCTCAGCAGTGTTTTCAATTAGTGTTGTGTGAGCTGAATTTAGCAAAACAATTCCTTGTTCATTTTTTTCTGCAGTGTTGTTTATGAGTGTTATGAAGCTCGAGTTCTTTACAAAAATTCCGATTTCAAATCCCGAAAGAATGCAATTCTTTACTGTTATGTTTATGCTGTTTAAGATAAGAATTCCGTAGGAATTATTTCTAAAGTTACCTTCAATTTTTTCGTTGTTGCAGTCCAAAACAAAGTTTTCTACATTCTCGAGAAAAATTTCTCCCTCAAGCCTTTCATTCCTTTCTACCCTACCGTAAATTGTAAAAACACCCTCTTTAAGCAAAGGAACATTCCATTCAATTTCGGTATCGTTGATCACGACTCTATAGGATGGATTGTTTGTAATGTCTTCTCCATTTAAAAACAACCTTACATCTTTTAAGTTTTTCGGTTTTTCTGATTTCACAAGAACATTTGAATATGGTAAGGAAGAGTTGCTACTCACAAAAACATCTTTTTTCCAAGTATTGTTTTCTATAATTGGATAAGATTCTGTTTTTATTGGTGCAGGGGTTTCATAGAATAAAGTTAAGTTTTTAGACTGCATTGCTTCTATCTCTAATTTATCTATAGCATTTCCTTCGCTATCAACAATCTTCAATATAGTTGCATCTTCTGGTATTTGTATGCTATTAATATCAAAAAGAAAAGTTTTGTCTCCTAAATTTTTTATGGTGATGAGCATTTTCCATTCTACATTCATCCCTATATTTGCGATTCCCTGCTCAATTCTAGTATCAATTTCATAATCGGAGTAGTTTAATTTCTCTATTTTTTTGAATTCAAAAAATTCTTCGATTAAAATAGCATTTTCGTGGATTATTTTTGTGGTGTAATTGCCTTCATCCAAATTTATTAAAATGTTATAAGTTCCTTCTTCCCCCGTGTTTAAGTTATAGACAAGGTCGTTTTTTTCGTTTTCTATCTCAAGAACAAAATCCTCGTTTTTGGGTCCATGAATATTGAAGTTAACGCCTTCTTCTGTAAATTCCATTTCCATGTTAAACTCAACATCTTTTTCTTTTACTTCAAAGTCCTTTTCTATAGAATTGTTTTCCCATTTGACTAGTATTCTATATGTTCCTACTTCATTTGGATGAAATTCAGATGTAAAAATTCCTTCTTCGTCTGTAGATGACAATAGGCTGTAGATAGTTAGGTTTTGAGGAGAAAAAATTTCAAGCAAAAAGTCAGTTTTTTTGTCTCCGTTTAATAAAATTGCTACTGTTTCGTTAAGATAATACGATTCGCCTATTTTTAATTCAAGATATTTTTTTCTTTCAACAAAAAAATTTGTGGAATTGGTAAAGTTTAGTTCATCAAAAAATATGTTTACATAAATTTCATATTTTCCTTCATCCAAGTTTTTAAAAGTGTAGTTAAATTCACCAACCTCGTTTGTATGGCCAAATGCTTTGTCCTTAAATTTTTCTGAACTTAAAGTTAGGTTTAATGAGGCGTTTTGTACTGGGCTTGAATTTAATTTGAAAGACACTAAAACATTTACGTCTTCTCCAGAAAAATAGCTGTTTTTATCGAGAAATATTTGAATGGAAAAACTTTCGCTTTCAGACCCACCAAATTTTACTAAAAAAAGCAGTAGTATAAGGATTATTAAAAACAATTTTATTTTCACATTTTTAATTTTGTTTTTTTTAATATTAAATTCTTCTGTTTTTTGGAATTTTCTAAAAACGAGAAAAAAATGTCGAAAAAAAGTCGAAAAAAACGACAAAAATTTCCACCCAATTCTTATAAACTTGCCCCTTCTCTAAATTTAAATATACCCAGAAGCACATTATTTTCTAAAAGGATAAAAATTAAAAAGCGAATTTTGATTTTTTTAATTCGCCTTAGAAATGAATAAAAATTCTGTAATTGTTTTTTAAAGTCATAATCGTTGTTTTTAAGTTTCATTAGTATCTTTATCGAAATAAAAGGTTTATTTTATTGTCGATTTGACTAAAATTTTCTTCATAAACTTTTAATAAGTAGAAAATTCGAGGAAATACTTTGAAAATTTGGAAAATAATTTATAGTTCGACATTGTTTAACATTGTTAAACTTAGTAATTCAAAGTTAATCTAAGTTAAATTTCAAAGGTTTGAAATGGCCCCCGACACGTTAGAAGAGGAAATAATTAGGGTTCTGGAAGGAAAGAAGGAAGGGATGAGTATATTTGAGATATCTAAAGCACTTTCTGTAGCAAGACAAACCGTATCAAAATACCTTTATGGTCTTGAGGTTGCTAGAGTAGTAGACCACAGAGATATAGGAAGGTCAAAGGTCTATTTTTTAGTAAAAGAAAAGCAAAAAAGGATAAAAATAGGAAAAACACTAATAATCCTTTCCACAATTTTTCTAATATTTTCTCTTCATGATGTTTTTGCTCAAGGAATTCAGTCGCACCCACTTTCTCAAATATTTCCGATAAACACGAATTTTAACATGTCAAACAACTCTGCTGGTATAATGTATAACGTGACAGGAATAGGATATCTTGGAATAGCCTCTACTAGCATGCCAATTTATCCTTTAGATGTTTCTGGTTCTGGTTGGATAAGGCCAAGTCTATTCATAGGTGCGAACAAGCTAGAAATAAATCAGTATGCGGCTGGTGTTTTGGGGGTAGACGCAAGTCTTTACTTAAGTGGGGATTTGCAAATAGGAGGAAATGATATCATAGATTCAGGGGGGAATACAAGAATAAGCTTAGGTTCTACTATTGCTATACAAGGAACAACAAACCTAAATATTGTTGGCGGTAGCCTTCAGATAGGAGGAACTAATGTTATTGATAGCTCAAGGAACATTATTAATGTTGGTTGGGTTAATACTACTAACTTTGCAGCTACTGGTACGCTTGTTTTGCCAACAAATTCTGTTTCATGCTCAGCTGTAAACGAAGGTTCAGGAACAGATATTTGCAGTGATTTGGAAGAAGAAAGCCATGCTAGCGAGCATGCAGGAGCAGGCTTAACCAATCCAAGCGGAGATCAATTGGCTTTAGCATTTGGCGAAAATTTCCTTGGATGGGGTAACTTAACTAATTATCCTAGCTCTTGTCAATGCGATGCAGGATATGCAGTTCAAGTTATAGGAGATAGTTGCACTTGCGTAGCAATCACACCAGGAGGACAAGGAGTTACTGGCTCTGGTAGTTTAGGCTATATAGCAATGTGGAATTCTAGTCAAAGCATAAACAATTCTATAATTTATCAGAGTGGAGAAAATATAGGCATAGGGACGACGGCACCAGCTTATAAACTAGATGTAGCTGGAGATATAAGAGCTACTGGCAC
>JAWCME010000002.1:0-77262 GCA_039091335.1 Candidatus Aenigmatarchaeota archaeon
CCGGCGTCTACGCTAAAATTAAACATTTGGTTTTTTATTCCACCATCTACAGCTTCTTGCTCAACTCTTATACTATTCCATGCAAAAACCATGGAAATTAAAAGAAAGTAAATAGGAAAAAATAATAATACCTCTTTTTTCATTTTCTCCTATAAAATATTTAAGTTACTTAAAAAAAAACTTTATTTTTTGGTTGTGTACTCACATCTTGTTTCCCTTGTGTTGACGACAATTTTACTAAAATCTTTTTTCCAATCTACCTCTATTACTGTTGTTTCTTTTGAAGGAAGAGGGTCTTTTGGATTATTAATTATTTTTACCTTTGTGTTTTCAACAAAAATTTCAAAACCAGAAACAGAAAGTTTTCCTGTGTTAGCAACAGTTATTAATACATTTCCTTCGTGGCTTCTCTCAACCCCCAAAATTTCTAAATTATAAAACACATCTTTTATCATTCCTATAGCTTCTCCTGTTGAAGTTGGAATTTTTGGAAATACTTTTCCTATTATTGGTATGTTTCTTAAATCTTGTATAGAGCCAAAAATTAAGAACGAGGAAAACATTATAATGGCTATTAAAACTATGGTAATAAAAAGTGGCTTAAGAATTCTAAGAAAAAAATAGGTCACTACAAATAAAATCAAAAAACCAATCAACAAAGGAAAGGGCATATCTAAAATTAGACTTTAAAAATTAAAAAAGTTGGTACTTTTTATTCTATTCAATCTTCCACTGGCAACGCCCTCGGTGGGATTTGAACCCACGGCCAACAGCTCTCTTCTTGAATAGGAGGTTCAGCAAAATCTGCTGCTCTATCCAAACTGAGCTACGAGGGCACGAATAATTTATTGTAGAATGAAATAATTAAAAATATGCTATCTTTAAAAGAATTGCGAATTGTTGCAAAAAACATAGTAAAAAACATGAGGATAGGAAGAAAAACAAACCCAGGAGTAGAAAAAGCAAGAAAAAAATACGGTAGCTTTATAGAAAAAATATTAAATAAGAAATGTTTTGGAAAAAAAGGATTAAACGAAAAAGAGATAAAAATAATAGAAAAACTTAAGGACCCAGATTACGGTCCTTTAATTATCGAAAAAAATGGAAAATATTTAGTAAAAACAAAAATAGGAGAAACTGTTAGACTAGTTTATTCTAATGTTGATAAAGAATGCATAAAATTGGCAGAACTGATAAAGGAAGAGTGTTGGAAAAAAGGAGCACACGTCACAGACTTAACTTATAGTTCAGTAGAATCTAGGAAGCATTTAAAATTAATTCCTTTTGATACTGCAGCAGAACTTCCTATTACTTCAAAGTTGTTTGCAGGAGCATATGATGCTAGAATATTTTTGGGCGAGGATGAAGACATAAATTGGGCTAAGGGGCTTGAAGAAAAAATTAAAGCTGGGTCGCTTGCTTCTCAAAAAATTAGGGAAATAATAGATAGAAAAAAGGTTAGGTGGTGTTATTTTGGATGGCCAGTTAAAAAGAAAAGCAGTCAAATGTTTATACCTTATTATACTTATAGGAAGATATTCTACTCATCATTAAAACAAACATTTTCTAAGGAAACAAGGGAGTTATGTAGATATTATGCAAAATCCTTGGAAAACGGAGATGATGTTACTATAATAGCAAACGACGGAACAAACCTAAAATTTAGCATAAAAGGAAGGCCGATTTTAATTGCAGACGGCATGATAGATGAGGAAGACATGAAAAGAGGAGAGGTTGGTCTTAACTTACCGGATGGAGAAGTTTTTGTTGCTCCAATCGAAAATTCTGCAAACGGTTTTATAATTTTTGATTGGGTTTGTATTCATGGTTTTGGTCTTATAAAAAACTTGAAAGTAAAGTTTGAAAAAGGAAAAATAGTTTGGTTTGACTGTCCAAAGAAAAAAACATTTCAAAAATTCCTTGATGTAAACACAGGGGAAAAAGATAGAATAGCAGAGCTAGGTATTGGTGTAAATAAAGCCGCTGCCTTTACAGGCGAGACAATAGTGGATGAAAAAATTTTTGGTACAATACATATTGCCATAGGAGAAAACAGAGGACCGTACCATGGAAAAAACAAAGCATCTTCTCATCAGGACATGATCAAGGTTATGAAAGGAAAGGGAAATTTGTATGTTGATGGAAGGATTGTGATGAAGGATGGGTTTCCTGCATTCTATAGAAATAAAAAAAGTCATTAAGGATGCAATCAGACTAAAACCAAGGGAGAATGTTTTGATAGTTTATGATGAAGAAAAAGAAAGTATTGCTAACTTGTTTTTTAAAGCATGCGAGAGTATAACTGAAGTTTATTCCTCGAGAATAAAGAAAAGGGAGGAAACAAGAAGAGAACCACCAAAAGCTATAGCAGAAGCGATGAAATTTTCTGACGTAATTCTTGCCATAACAAGCATTTCACTAACACATTCAAAAGCCATTAGAGATGCAATAAAGAGGGGGGCAAGAGTTGCTAGTATGCCTGGTTTGAATAAGAAAATGTTCCCGGCTTTGTTTGTGAATTATGAAAATATGAGAAAAGAATGTAAAAAACTAGCAAAAAAATTTAATGGTGTGAAGGAAATTAGAATAAAAACAAAACTCGGTACAAACCTTGTTTTAAATTGTGATAAAAGAAAAGTTAAGATTGATGATGGCATACTTGATAAAAAAGGAAACTTGCATAATTTACCGGCAGGAGAAGTTTTTGTTGCTCCAATCGAAAATTCTGCAAACGGAAAAATTGTTTTTGATGTTTGTATGAATAGTGTAGGAAAAATAAAAAATCCAATAAAAATTGAAGTTAGGAATGGTAGAATAGTAAAAATTTCTGGAAGAGAAGAAGCAAATAATTTTAAAAAAATTTTGAGCAAGGCAGATAAAAACTCTAATGTGCTTTGTGAGTTCTCAATCGGAATGAACAAAAACGCAAAAATTGTTGGTGAAGTTTTAAACGACGAAAAGGTTTTTGGCACTTGTCATGTTGCTTTTGGAGATAATAAAAATATTGGTGGAAAAAACAAGAGTAATGTGCATTTGGATGGAGTAATTAATAAACCCACAATTTGGCTTGATGGAAAAATTTTAATGAAGGAAGGTGTGTTTGATGAGTGCCATTGGAAGAAAAAAAATTCGTGAGCTAAGAAGTTTTATGGAAGAAAATTCAATAGATTTAGTTTTAATAAAAGACGAAGCCAATGCAAGATACTTTTCATCTTTTTTTGGAGCATCTGTTATTGCCATAGATATGACGAAAAGAATTTTGTTTGTTTCTCCGATAGATTTTGAAAGAGCAGAAAAACAGGCAGATGTGGAGGAGATATTGAATATAAAGGATTTTTCAAACAACTATGAAAATGCGATATCAAAAACATTCAAGGGATGTAAAAAAGTTGGAATAGTTAAGTCAAGTTTTTCTTTATCATTTTTTGAGAGGTTAAAAAAGAGATTAAAAGCTTCTTTTGTTGATTTAGAAAATTTTTTGATTGAGCTTAGGTCTGTTAAGTTAGAAGAGGAAATAAGTTTAATTAAAAAATCGTGTAAAATTACTAATTTTGGTATAAGTATTATACAGGAGCTTCTTGAAGATATTAAAGGGGGACGGAAAATAAGCGAGAAAGAACTTGCGTTTATTCTTGAAAAGGAATTAATAGAAAGGGGCGCCGAGAAACCATCGTTTGAAACGATTGTAGCTTCGGGGTTAAGATCTTTTTTCCCACACCCTCATCCACCTTCTTCAAACAACTTAATTAAAAATTATGGGATGATTGATTTTGGAAGTGTTTATAAAGGATATTGTTCTGATGTAACTGTTCCATTTGTTATAGGATGTGTGAAGGAAAAACAAAGGCTGATAATCGAGGCACTTAAAGAGGCATACAAAATTGCGACCTATTCTGTAAAAATAAATAAACCTACATGGGAGGTTTATAAAGAAGTTGAAGATTTTATTAATTCTAGGGGGTATGAATTAAAACACGCCCTTGGTCACGGTCTTGGGCTAACAGTTCATGACTATCCTTCGATATCACCAAAACCAAAAGACAAAATTCAACTAAAAGAATGGAAAGAAGTTAAGTTTAAAGAAAAAATGATATTTACTATAGAACCAGGAATATATTCTTCTAATACTGGATTTAGACTTGAAAATGATTTTATTCTAAAGAAGGATGGAATGAAACAAATCACAAACTCCTTTTTTTTAGAAATTTAAGCTTTTAAACTAAATATTTTATAGATGTGTCTTGAAGAAATAAAGAAAATGTTTAACTTTGAAAAGTTTATTAGAGGAAAAAACATTGGAGTTATGGAAGTTTTTAAAGTTGTTGCATCGGCTTCATTGGTACCAGCAATTGTTTTTTGCTTCTTGAGTATTCTTTTACCTTTACGTGTAATATTGCCAATGAGGAAATTTATACAGTCTCCAATAACAATTTTTATAACAGTAGAAATAAGTTTAATAATTGCCTTTACGGCAATCTCTGTCTTAATCCATATTTTTACGATGTTATTCAAAGGAAAGGGAAAATATGAAGATACCCTGAATGTTTGTGGTGCAGCAGCTCTCCCACTTCTTCTATTCGGTTGGATTACACTTCTAAACATTTGGGCATCGATTCTTTCTATAACGATATTGGTATGGGGAATAAGTGTGAAACAAAAAATTTCAATAATGAAGGCTGCAGCAGCGGTTTCACTTCCAGTAATTTTGTTAACAATTCTTATGGTAGGGATTTTAATAAAGATCCCAGCGTTTTACTTTTAGACAAGAACTCTTATTTTTTTCTTTTCAATAATAGCCCTAACTAGTTCAACCCCAATATCAGAAGTTTTTTTAACGCTTATTTTTCCCCTTTTACCTATTGTAGCAGAGAACAAAAACCTTTCGCCAACATAGATGCTTGCTATATTTTCTATAAATTTTTTGTCAAAAATAAGTTCTATGCTATTCCCCTTTTCGATAATTTCAAAAGATATTTCCTTTCCAAGTGCAGGAATTCTTGGTTCAACTTCTATATGTATACCAAGTCTTTCTTCTATGTTTGAGATTGTACTTCCATTTTTTCCTATCAGACGTGGAATTATTCTGTTTTCGACTTTGGCAACAGCACAATCTTCCGAAACAAGCTCTACTTCTGCATTCTGGTCGAACTTTCTTATTTCTTGTAATATCCTTTCGATAGCGAGTTTTTTTATAGAAGATATTTTTTCTTCCTTTACAGGAACAACAACATTTTCTTCACCATATGTATAAACTTCATATTCAAGTGCATCTGTTTCAAAATCTCTTACTTCTATAACGGGTCTTGCTAAATCTGCTTCTGTCATGCCGCTTGGAACCTTAACGGTCATGCTAAGTTTATAGACCTTTTTTATTTCTCCCCCTTCTATATGGATTATTGTATCTATTATGTTTGGAAGCATTCCAAGTTCAATCCTTCCTATAAATCTTTGAATGGCGTCTATAGGATCTGTTGCATGTACAGTGCCTATCATTCCAATTCCACTAAGCCTTAAGTCTGCAAAAACCTCAAAATCTTTTGTTTTTTTTACTTCGTCAAATATAACATAGTCGGGTCTTACAAGTAGCAATATCTCTGCACTCTTCTCAAAACTTCCTTCTATTGGTCGATACTGTGTTATCTCTTCACTAACTTGCATATCTCTTGGTGACTCTAAGGTTTTTACCACTGCTTTTTTCTTCTTCAAGTAAAATTCAGCAAGACTAGAAGCAAAACATGTTTTTCCGGCTCCTGGCGGGCCAGAAATTATTATTCCCTCTGCCTTTTTCTTTAGCCTTTCTATTAACTTTTCAGAAATTTTATAATCTTCAAGTCTAAGCTTAACTATTGGTCTAACTATTGTTACCTCTATCCTGTCTGAAAACGGAGGCCTTGCTATCGCTATCCTATAGTTTCCAAGCTGCAGAACCAAAACACCGCTCATAGAGATTTCAACAAAAGCCTCTTCAGAAATTCTAGTAGCTTCAGATATCTCCCTTATTATTTCCTCAATCTCCCATTTTTCGCAAGGCTTCTCCCTAACTTTTACAAGCTCAAAGTTTCCTGGCTTCCCTCTCTTCGCAAGAGGAGGGACATTCTCTTTTAGATGCAAACTTAATGTGTCTTCAGTAAAAAAACTCTCAAATTTTAATCCAGTCGTTTTTATTTCGGCAGGTATATATTCTACCTTAACTCCTTCTGCCTCTGCAACAAGGGCTTGAACATAGTCAGCAGTATATAGTATGCCATTTTCATTCTTTGCAACGTCTCTTATTAACGCATCTAGCCTTCCAGCATGAGCAAGCTTTATTTCATCTATTCCAGGTCTTTCTCCACTAAATCTTATTTTTATTCCTTTTTTCTCGCAAATCTTCCTTATTTTTTTCAATTCGTCTAAACCTATAAATCCAGGTTCCCTTCCTTTTGACGCTTGGGCTTGAAGCTCGTCTAATACAGCAATTGGTATAACTATTTCAACCTCCTTTAGTCTTTCTGACTCAAGAAGTTCCGATATTTTTCCGTCTATAATTATTGATGTGTCTGGTACTATCTTCAACTTCTCCATTTTTCTCACTTGAAAGTATATTATTTCTATTATTTATATGAAATTGAAATTAAGAAAAATTGAAATAAATTAAAAATATTTATTTTATTTTCTAATTTCTTTTTAAAAAAAATATTAAATTCAAAATAAATTTTGATTTTGTTATAAAACAGCATAGAAAAAAATTTAAAAACTTAGAAAAAATAAGAAAACAGATAGCTATGGAAACCTGTCCGGAGTGTGGAAGCAAGAGACTTATCAATAAAAACAACACTTTAATCTGTAATTCGTGTGGTGTTATAATCGAAGAGAACTATTTATGAAATGTTTGATGACACGAGATGATTAGCTATTAATACCCACTTTTAAAAAATTAACAATCTCTTCTCGTTTAACTTCAAATTCCTTTCCTCTCCTCAAATCCTTTACTTTTATTATGCCAGAAATCATTTCCTTCTTCCCGATTATGACAGCAAATGGAATCCCTAAAGAATTACAGTATTCAAGCTGTTTTTTAATGTTTCTATTCATGAGGTCGGTTTGAGTACTTATTTCTTCCTTTCTCAATTCTTGCGCAATTTTTATTGCAGCTTCTTTTGAAGCACTATCAATATTTGCAACAAAAACCCTAACATTTGTTTTTGGCACTTTTATCATTCTTCCTTCTTTTATAATTTCTATTATTCTCTCAATCCCCAGGCTTATTCCTGTTGCGGGGGTTGGTTTCCCTCCAAGAAGTTCTATTAAATTATCATACCTTCCTCCACCAGCCACACTTCCAATTTTCTCCTCCCCCCCAACGACTATCTCGAAAATCGGGCCAGTATAATAATCCAGCCCACGGGCTAAACCAAAATCTATTTTTAAGAATTTTTCAATGCCATAATTTTTGCTAATTTCGTATATTTCTTTCAATTCGTTTATTCCTTCTTCAGCAACCTTTATTCCCTTGAAAATTTTTCTTCCGATTTCTATTTTTCCTTCTGTGTTTAAAATTTCAATTATCTTTTCAACTTGGAAATTTTCCAAGCCAATTTTTTTTAGTTCCTTTTTTACAAAACTCCCCCCAAACTTATCAATTTTGTCTATTGCTCTAAACACATCCAATTTTTTTTCTTTTTCAACTTTGAGAAGCTCAAGCATACCTTCAAGTATTTTTCTGTTGTTAATTATTACGTTAATGTTTTCGAATCCAAGTTTTTTAAGACAATCTATCGCACATGAAATGCACTCTACTTCTGCCTCCATGCTTTTTGTTCCAACTATGTCAATATCGCACTGATAGAATTGTCTTCTCCTCCCCCTTGTTATTTCTTCGTACCTCCAAACAGGAGCAATATAATATCTTTTAAATGGTTTTGGAAGTTGTGGGTTATTTGCAATTACCCTTGCCATTCCTACAGTAAGGTCAAACCTTAGTCCAAGCTCTCTTCCTGCCTTATCCTTAAATCTAAATATCTGTTTTTTAATCTCCTCCCCACATTTTTTAGTCAACAAATCCCAATCTTCAAAAATAGGGGTTTCCAGACACTCAAAACCATAGGCTATAAAAACATCTTTTATTTTGTTTATTACATATTCCCTCAGTACCATATCTTCTGGTAAAAAGTCGGTTGTTCCTTTTGGCGGTTTAAACCCCATATTTTATATTACTAATGAAATTTAGAAATAATTTTAAACCTTTTAAGTTATTAAACAATATACATCTCTCTATTAAATGCACGATAAAAAAATTCTCCTATTAGCCCATTAAGCGCTATCAACTTATAAATTGTACTAATATCCTCTCCTTTCTTTTTTGCTACGTGGATGTATTTACTTAGAGTTGAATGTAATGTTTCTTCAGCAACACAGAAAGATATTTTACTATTTTTAACTTTAGCTGCTATTAAAGCAGCGGTTTTTATAAAATTATCGATCGTTTCAGTAGTTTTAGAATCCTTCAAAAAAAACTCAAA
This sequence comes from Candidatus Aenigmatarchaeota archaeon, assembly GCA_039091335.1. GTDB lineage: Archaea > Aenigmatarchaeota > Aenigmatarchaeia > CG10238-14 > SCSR01 > JAWCME01. The sequence goes on from JAWCME010000002.1 coordinate 8,502, forward strand.
AGTTTTTATAAACACATCCCTATCTTCTTCTAAGGTACTCACGCATAGCACCTTCTACGATATTTCCTATTTCTTTATCTTCTCTTAAAATTTTTTGAATGGCCTTTGCTAACCTCTTATAATCTACTCTTTCTGCCCCCATTTCTTCTACTTTTTTTGATGCAATTCCATAAACTCCCTCAACAAGAAACCTTCCCAAATCGACAAGAACATCCGTAGTTAATTCTCCTTTGTGCATATAGTCCTTTATTCTTTTTTTAACATCTTCTATTATGTTAGACGCCAAAGTCGTGTATTTTTCTTCCAACACTCTTTTTTCTTCAAGCCTTTTGTTTATTACTTGAAATACAGTAAAAAGAATTAAAGCAAATGAAACAAAAAAACTAACCATACTTCCTATTGTTAGTATAAATTTACCCGTTGTAGTCGGCTCTAATGGTTTTAAAAATAGAAGTAAATATATACCAATCAAAGCTAAAACAGTTCCAACAACAATTCTGACTCTTATCTTCATTAATACTAACTAAGAACTCAAAGTTTAAATAAATTTAATAAATTTTATATATAATTTTATAGTGGGTAAAATGAAGAGTGATGGACGGATTGTGTGATTTAAAAATTCATAATACTAATTCTAAAAATAGTTTTATGTTTGAAAAAAACATTAAAAAAGAGGAGGAAATAGCAATTTTTTGGGAAAAGAATAGAATTTATGAAAAAGCTAAAAATTTGAGAAAAAATTCAAAAAAGTTTTTCTTTCTCGACGGCCCGCCATATGCTACTGGTAGCATTCACATAGGTACTGCGATGAATAAAATTTTAAAGGATTTCTACATTCGTTTTTTCAGAATGCTTGGGTTTAATGTTTGGGATCAACCTGGATACGATTGTCATGGCGTTCCTATAGAAAACAAAGTGGAAAAGAAGCTTGGTTTTAAATCAAAAAAGGATATAGAAAAGTTTGGTGTTGAAAATTTCATAAACGAGTGCAAAAAATTTGCAACAGAGTTTATAGACGTGATGAACAATCAGTTTAAAAATCTTGGAGTATGGATGAACTGGAAAAACCCATATTTGACTTTAAACAACGAATACATAGAGGGAGCATGGTTTACGTTTAAAAAAGCGTTTGAGAACGGTTTCCTTTATAAAGGAAATTATCCTGTTCATGTTTGCCCTCGTTGCGAGACTGCAGTAGCTTACAACGAGATAGAGTATGCTTCTACCGAAGACCCAGCAATATACGTTAAATTTAGAATTAAAGACGATCCGAACACATTCTTGGTTTGTTATACAACAACACCATGGACCATTCCTGCAAATACAGGTATAATGGCTAAGGGAAGTGCTGAATACGTAAAAATTCAGGTAGAAAATGAATTTCTAATTATAGCAAAAAAACTTTTAGAAGAAGTGATGAAAAAGGCTGGTATTAAGAGTTACAAAATAATAGAGACAATAAAAGGAAAGGAATTGGAAGGAATAAGGTATGAATACCCATTTCCGGATATTTTTCAATTCCAAAAAGAACTTATTAATGCTCATAGAGTGATTTTATCAGAGCAGTTTGTCAGTTTAGAGGAAGGCACAGGTCTTGTACACACCGCCCCTGGTCACGGACAGGAAGATTATAATGTTGGGTTGGAGGCAGGTTTGCCCATTGTCTCTCCTTTAAAGATGGATGGAACCTTTGATGAAAGATGCGGTAAATTTTCTAATATGTATGTAAAGGATGCAGATAAATTAATAGTTGAAGAACTAAAGAAGAGGGGATTGCTTCTTCATGAAGAAAAAATTATTCATGAATACCCATTTTGTTGGCGATGTTCTTCACCTTTAATTTTGATGGCTGTACCACAATGGTTCTTCAAGATTACTGATATAAGGAAAAAACTATTGCAAGAAAATAGAAAAATAAAATGGGTTCCTGATTGGGCTGGAGAAAGATTCCAAAATTGGTTGGAGCAGCTTGGTGATTGGCCCATCTCAAGGCAAAGATACTGGGGAATTCCACTTCCAATCTGGATTTGCGATAAATGTGAAAATGTTGAAGTAATAGGTTCTAGAAAAGAATTGCCAGTTATTCCTAAAGATTTTCATAAACCGCACATAGATAAAATTGAATGGAAGTGTAAGAAGTGTGGGGGGAAAATGAGAAGGGTACAAGATGTTTTGGACGTTTGGTTTGATTCGGGGGTTGCGCCATGGGCTTCTCTTGGCTATCCAAAAAAGAAATTATTATTTAAAAAACTTTGGCCGGTAGACTTTATACTAGAAGGTCCTGACCAAATTCGTGGTTGGTGGAATTCCTTGATGATAACAGGCATGATGACTTTTAAAAGAAGACCATTTAATAGTGTTTTGTATCATGGTTTTGTTTTGGATGCTCACGGAGTAAAGATGAGCAAAAGTAAGGGTAATATAGTTGAACCACAAGAAGTGATTAATAAGTATGGAAGGGACATACTAAGATTTTTATTCCTTTCTTCCGCTCCTTGGGATGACTACTGGTTTGACTGGAAAAATATAGAAAAATTGGCAAGGGATTTTGTTATTGTTAGAAACACATTTAACTTTGTTAAAACCTATGTCACGAGCAGGGGAAACGGAAAAGGATTTAAAAAAGAAGATTTATGGATACTATCAAGAATAAACAGTCTAATTAAAAATTCTACAGAGTACTGTAAAAACTATCAAGCGCAAAAAGCTGCGCAAGAAATCCTTAATTTTATTCTTAACGATTTTTCTAGGTGGTATATCAAAATAATTAGAGATAGGGTTTGGATATCCTATCAAGGAAAGGATAAAAAGGCAGCATTCTTTACATTATTTTATGTTGCTGAAAATTTAGCAAGACTTCTTTCTCCTTTTGTTCCTTTTTTTGCAGAACAAGTGTTTCAAGATATAATTAAACCAATAAAGAAAAAACCAGAATCAATTCATTTATGTGGTTGGCCTAGACCAAACAATAAGCTAATAAACAAAAAAATTGAAGAGCAAATGGATTTGATTAGAGAGATTTTTGAGGCATGTAGTGAGGCAAGACAAAAAGCAAAAATTAAGCTAAGATGGCCGATAAAGGAGATGATAATAACTTCTAAAGAAAAAAGGGTTTTGGGTGCAGCAAAAAAGTTTAAAGAAGTTTTATTAAATATTTGCAACGCAAAAACTATTTCTATTACGCCAAAGAAGCCTGTTGGAGAGTTTTCAGAAGCTGCCTTTAGTTTGGGAAAGGTTTTAGTTTGTAGTAAGATTGATGAAAAACTTTTGGAAGAGGCCTTAATTCGTGAAATTGTAAGAAAGGTGCAAGAGATGAGAAAGAAATACGGTTTTAAGGTAAGAGAAAGTATATCATTAACTTTAAGTTCTGATGATAGGACGAACAAAATTTTGGAAAAACATAAGAGTAAAATAAAAATGGAAGTTGGTGCAAAGGAGTTGAGTATAGGAAAGATTAAAGGAGATTATTCCGACTCGATTGAATTCGAAAAACAAGAAATTAAAATTAGTTTTAGCAAGGTTTGAGGACATGATAGATTCAAGTGAATTTGGATTTATTGTAGTTGATAGAAAAAAATACAATCACGATGTGATCGTTACTTATAAAGGAAAGGTAAAGAGATGTGAACTTGAGAAAAGGCATCTTTTCTCGGAAAAAGAGTTTTTGATGCTTTTAAACGAAAACCCGGAAGTTATTGTTATAGGTACCGGTCAGTACGGTGAATGTAAAGTCTCTGAAAAAATTTTAAAAATGGTTGAAGAAAGGGGAATAAAGATAATTATTAAAGAAACAAAGGAGGCGATCATAGAATTTAATGAATTAATGGAGGCGGGTAAAAAACCAGTAGCTTATATTCATGTAACATGTTGATTTAAAAATTTGTCCATTAATTTTAATATGGCAAAATCAGAGAGAAAAATCGCAGTTGCTGTTTATTATGGAATAAAGTTGATAGAAAAAAATATAAACGAATTACTGGAAAAATTGAATGTTGATTGTGTTTATCACAATTATGACGAAAATTCCTATGTCGTTAATTCAAAATATTTCTGGGACATCATAAAAGACGCTAAAAAATCGAAAATAGATAGGATAGTTCTTTGTGGGGGGCATTTTGGTGTTTGTCATTCATACGCATATAGGAAAATTGCTGAGGAAGTTTTGGAAAAGGAAATGGAAATTATTTTGCCACTTGATTGTATATACGATGTTGGAATAAAGTATTTTGGATATTCGTCACCAGAAAAGGAAATTGTTTTATCCAGATTAAAAAGCGAAGAAATTATCCAGGAATTTATTGAAAAATATTTGGTACGTAGAATATTACGTAAAAACATTGTTAGCAGTTTTTATGGTGGTTTGTCAATGTTTACAAGATTTAGCGGGAGTATTAGCAAAAAATTTTCTGAAAAATATGATGAACATTGTTGGCTATTTCCTTCTAATAGGATTTTTTTCGATGAAGATGAGATTTTAATAGAAGAAGGGAAAAATAATCGGGCATTAATATCTCGCTTGTTTACAACAAACAAAAAAGTTTTAAAATATTTGCTCTAAAAAACAGATTTAAATATTTTATTATCAATTATTTTTTCGTGGAATCAAAGGAAATTATGAAGTGGCTTTTAACAACGCCATATGAGTTTACTAAAAAATATTTAAAAGAAAGGGAAAAAAACTTCAGCACAAATTTCTTTTATTTTTACTTTCCGCTTGCTTTCACTTGCTGTGGAAGAGCTATTCTAGCTTCTATACCCCTGCTTAAACTCTATCCGGAGTTTTCAATTCTCTTCCCCCCAATATTTCTTTTTGAGGGATGTATGGAATCGATAATTGCATACAAAAAAATAAAAAAAAACAAATCAAAGAGAGAAAATTTAGCCCAATTTTAATTAAAATAGCTTATAAAATATTATCAGTGTTGTACAAAGAAGTGAATATATGGTTACGAAAAAAGAGTTGATAGAAAAGTTAAACAAGAACCCAGAAAGGTATTGGAAAGTTAAACTCTTCGATGAAGTTGGTTTTAAAAGGAAGAAATGCATAAATTGCGGGAAGTTCTTTTGGACTTTAACAGAGCAAGAAAAATGTAACGATTCTACTTGTAGACCATATGATTTTATAGGAAACCCGCCGACAAATAAAAGGCTTGGCTTTTTTGAGACTTGGAATGAAATAGAAAAATTTTTTGTGAAAAGGGGGCATACTTCAATAAAACCATATCCGGTTGTTTGTAGATGGTTCCCTCTATATTTTACAATAGCGGGGGTTGTGGATTTTTACAGAATAAGTGATGGAAAGCTTGAGTTCGAATTTCCAGCAAATCCTATAATTCTGCCGCAAATTTGCCTTCGTTTTAATGATATAGCAAATACAGGAGTAAATGCAAGGTCTTATACTTGTTTTGGTATGATTCAACAAAGCTCTTTGTACGACGGAAGAGAAGGTTATTGGAAGGACGAATGCATGGAAATTGATTTTGATTTACTAGTAAAGGTCTTTGGAATAAACCCAGAGGAAATAGTTTTTATAGAGGATGCTTGGCTCGGGCCTTCTGCCTTTGGAAGTAGTTTGGAATATCATGTTAGGGGATTAGAATTGGGTAATGCTGTGTTTACAGAGTTTTTAGGAACTCCTGATAATTATGAGGAAATGAAAGAAAAGGTCATTGATATGGGTGCCGGGTGGGAAAGATTTACATGGATAACACAAGGCACTCCTACAAGCTATGATTGTGTTTTTGGTTCTGTGCTAAAAAAATTAAAAAAAGAATGTGATGTGGAATACGATGAAGAATTTTTTCTCAATTATTCAAAATTTTCTGGTGTGTTAAACTTGGATGAGGTTAAGAGTTTAAAGGAGGAAAGAGTAAGAATTGCAGAAATGCTGAACGTTTCTATAGAAGAATTGGAAAAAAAAGTAGCCACGATGGAGGCGCTGTATTCAATAGCAGATCATTCCCGTGCCTTAGTTTTTGCAATTTCTGATGGTGGGCTTCCTTCAAACGTTGGAGGAGGTTATAATTTAAGAGTAATTTTGAGAAGGGCCTTAAATTTTATAAATAAGTTTAAATGGAACATAAAACTACAAGATGTTGCTATTTGGCATATAGATTATCTAAAAAAAATTTTCCCGGAGTTAAAAAATCAGAAGGAAGAGATTTTAAAAATTCTTGATGTGGAGGAAAAAAGGTATAATCAAGCAAAAGAAAGGAGTAGAAGAATAGTTGAATCCTTGTCTGGAAAAAAGATTACAGAAGAAGATTTAATAACACTATACGAGTCTGAGGGAATTACTCCAGACCAATTAGGATTAGAAACACCAAACGATTTTTATGTTAAAATTACCGAAAGGCATATGAAACCAAAGGAGGAAGAGAGAAAAATAAAGTTAGATGTAAGCAAACTGCCTCCAACAAAAATTCTTTACTATGACCAAATTTATGAGTTTGATGCAATGGTTTTGGGAGTTTTTGGGGATTATGTTGTGCTCGACCAGACAGCCTTCTATCCAAGAAGTGGGGGTCAAGAGCCAGATTCCGGAACTATAAATGGATTTAAGGTTATAGATGTTGAAAAAATTGGCTCGGTCATAATTCATAAGCTTGAAAACCATAATTTAAAAACAAACCAAAAAGTATCTTGTGTTTTAGATAAAGAGAGAAGAGTTATTCTATCCAAACACCATGTAGCTACTCATCTTATAAATGCTGCTTCAAGAAAGATTCTTGGTAAACATGTATGGCAGCACTCGGCTTTTAAGGACATAGACGGAGCAAGGCTTGACATAACACACTATGAAAGCTTAACACAAGAGCAAGTCGAGAGAATAGAGAATCTTGCAAACGATTTTGTTAGAATGGCTTTACCAATTAACACAGAAATATTACCAAGAGGTGAAGCTGAAAAAAAGTATGGTTTTACGATATACCAGGGAGGTGCTTTCCCAGAGAAAACCCTTAGAATTGTTAAAATTGGAGACGTTGATATAGAAGCGTGTGGTGGAACGCATCATATGCTTGAAAATACAAAAGATATTGGATGTGTAATAATTCAAAGGACTAAAAGAATACAGGACGGAGTGGTTAGAATAGAGTTTGTTGCAGGAGACGTTGCACTAAAGTATTTGAAAGAAAAGGAAAAAATATTGATAGACGTGGCGAATTTTTTAAATGTCAAAGAAGAGGACGTTCCAAAAGAAGTAGAAAAAATTTTCAAAAGATGGAAAGAACTTAGAAAAAATATTAAAAAACTTAAAGTGGTGAAATGATTGAATTAAGAAAGAAAGAAAAAATACTGAAGGAAGCTTCTGCCATACTTAAGGTTGAAGATAAAGATTTGTTAAGGGTTATAGACAGATTCAAGAAGGAAATAGATGAGATGGAGAAAAAAATAAAAGAATTTAAATCTAATCTTTGAGTTATTTTATATGGATTTTTCAGACGAGATGATAAAAAAATCAAATGTTCTTGTAAAAACATTAGAAAAATATATCTCAATTCTAGAAGAACAAAAAGAAACATTGGATGAAATTTATAAAAATATAGAAAATGCAAAAGCAATCCATACTTGGGGGAAAGGTAGGTCTGGAACGGCAGCCGTGGCTCTTGCCCTTAGGTTAAAACAATTTGGATATAATGTTTGGTTTATTGGTGATACGATTAAGGAGCCTATTAGAAGAGGGGACGTTGTTATACTTTTTTCCGGATCTGGTGAGACTGCTGAGATAGTGGATGTTGCTAAAAAGGCAAGAAGAGACGAAGCAACAGTAATTTCAATAACATCTTATAAAGAAAGTGAATTGGCTAAATTTTCAGACTTGATATTTTGGTTACCAGGAGGAATGGAAAAGAAGAAGGGCTGGGACTACCTAGAAGCTCAGCTTACAAATAAAAAACAACCTTTTTATGGTGGGGGGGAGTTTGAGCTTTTGGCATATCTCTTTCAAGAATCTTTTGTAAATTCAATAGGAAGCTACAAAGGAATTTCTCAAGGAAAAATTGCAAAGGAGCATGAAAGGGACGAGACTATTTCTTAATCTTTGGTAAGATCATCAATATTTCTTTTGGGTCTCCTATTGCAATACAATTTCCTTCTAAGTAAAACTTTCCTACCAAAGCAGAAGTTATTGCATCTAGCTCGTCGCCAGTAATTTTTTCTTTTATTCCCTTTATACCAAAATTTATCAACCCATCTCTAAGTTTTTCTATTCCTTTCTGTTTTCTTGGGATTTTAAGTATATCTTGTGCAGCGCCAGGATAAACTTCTATTACCTTTAATCCTTTATTTTCAAAAATTTTCCTAAGTTTAATCCCCCTTTTTGTCAAGGCCCTCATTGGTCCAAGTGTTATTGGAAAAAACTTTATCCCGATTTTTAAAAGCTCCCTGTCACATTCTCTCAAATGAATATTACTTCTTTCCTCCAGACTTTTTCTTCCTATCGGTAAAGCTAGGGGGGCGTCTATTGCAACAACCTTTGGCTTTGATTTTAAAGTTTCTTCAATAATTTCTTTGTCAGAAAAGAGCAAAGAGGTTTTTACCTTATTTTTTTCAAGAACGCAAAATCCTGTGGGCCTTTTCTTACTACCTGCTAAGTCGATTCCTATTACTCTCATACCTTTCTCACAATACACGCCACAGGGGGCTTGACTATCAAGTCACAAACAACATCAAAAACTACATCTTTAGTGATGTTTTTAATTTTTTTCTCCCCCCTATAGCTTTTTATTGTTAGTGAAGTATAATTTTCTAAAACTTCTTGTAAGAATATTTGGTCAGGAAATCTATTTGCAATTTCTTCTAAAAAATTTATTTGTTCTCTACACTCTATGCAATTCTTTTGATAATAATATTTTATTATTGTTTTTCCATTTTCTATTAAAAACATTTCCTTCTCAGGCCCGAGTTCGTAATCCACTATATTCTTCTCAGGAAGATTTATTTTGTTTTTTTCTGTTGTCCTAAACGAGATAAATGTAAAAGTTGAGAATACCATCAGTATGATAAAGAATATTGCAATTAGGCTCTTTTTCTCCATTTACTTCAAAATAATATTCATAAAAAGAAATAAATTGTTTTTTTTATTAAATTTATTTGTGGTGCTTGAAAGAATAGTTTCTATAAAGGAGGCTGTAAGAAATCCATATTGGTTGTTTGTTATAGGTGGAGTGGTTTCAGTAATATGTCTATTTGTTTCTTTGACTGTTTTTGAAAGTTCAATTGGTCTATTCTTCTCCTTTTTAGTTACGATGACGATGATGCCGTTTATGATTAATTTGATGAGATACGAGGAGGCAAGGCAGGAAGAACTGATTAAAAAAGGAAAAGAATTGAGTGTTTTGGAGAGAAACAAAAACATATTAAAAGTTTATGTTTCGTTCTTTTGTGGAATGATACTTTCACTTTCAATAATATATCTCATGCTTCCAGAAAGGATTGTAGAAAAGGCGTTTCAAGACCAGATAAACGAAATAAACGCGATAAGGGCAAGGGTTGTTTTTGCAGACACCTTTACAAGAATAATAGTAAATAATGTTGGAGTGCTTTCCCTCTCTTTTTTGTTTTCAGTTTTGTTCGGTGCAGGTGCTATTTTCATCCTAACGTGGAATGCTTCTGTGTTATCTGCTGCAATAGGTATGGTTGCCAAGAGTGTTGGAGGGATGAAAGGGTTACCAATAGCAATATTAACGTTTTTCCCACATGGTAGCTTAGAAATTCTTGCATACTTTATAGGTGGAATATCAGGAGGAATAGTTTCAGCAGCATTAACAAGAAGGAAGACAGAAGGGCTTTACCTTATACTCAAGGATAGCTTTAGCCTTTTGATAATATCACTTTTGTTACTTGTTGTTGCTGCTTTAATAGAGTCGATACAAATAGTGATTTAATCATTCAAGATAAATTCCTGGTTTTCCGTACTTTGCTCTTTCTGCCCTGTTTTCTGGGTCATATCTCTTTGGGTCAGATGAAATAAATAGTTTTAATTTTTCAAATTCAAACTTCTTTTTTATAAAATCTACAGCTTCTCTAAAATATTCCAATTCTTTTTTTGTAGAAAAATATAGATAAGCACTCCTCTTTTTTCCTTTAAGTTTTATAATCTCATTTAAATCTTGTAAGAACTTTTTCAGTATCTCCTCAAGCTCGACTACCTCTTTTTTAAATTCCTTTGGATTATATTTTGGCCATTTTTCGATACAAACAATTTTTTTATTTCCTAGTTTTTCCCATAGCTCTTCGCAAACATGTGGTAAGAGCGGCGTAAAAAGTTTTATTCCAATGTTTAAAAATTCAAGCAATACTTTTCTGTTGCAATTTTTTATTCCACCGTTCCTTTCTATGTACCATTTCAAATCATTTGTTAAATCAAAGAAAGCACATTGTGCAGCACTTCTAAACTTTAACTCTTCATAATTTTCTGTAGCAAGTTTTATATGAAGTTGAAGTTTGCTCCTCAAGAACAAATCTATTTTTTCCACATTTTTTCTCGTCGCTTTTTTTACGTTTGAGACAATACTTTCTAAAAAATTTATTCTTGAAATGTAAGTTGATAAATTCTCTTCGACCCAATCTGCATCGTTCAATCCTTCATTAGATGCAATTAGATTAATTCTCACAAGGTCAGAACCAAATTCATTAATTAGTTTTCTTATTGGTATTATATTTCCCTTTGACTTACTCATCTTCTCCCCACCAACTTGAACATATCCATTAACACCAATCCCTCTTGGCCAGTATTTCTGGTTTTTCCATATGGCAACATGATGAAACAAATAAAATGTTAAGTGGTTTTGAACCAAATCCTTACCAGAGTTTCTTAAGTCAACAGGATAAAAATAATCAAACTCCCTTCTCATTTCATCTAAGATTTTTTTATCTATACCAACTTTTTTACTCAAAACTTTAGAGTTACCTTTTCCAAGAAAGATGTAGTCAAAAACATCATCAGTTAGTTTTTCTGCTTCAATTTTTCTCTCGTTTATTATTCTTGCTATAGTATAGTAAGCAGGATATATGACACTATCAGATAAAGTTTCTATAATCCACTCTTTATCCCAAGGCAAATTAGTTCCAAGACCAGTTTTTCTCGTACATGCCTTATCTTTTAACCATTCGACAGTATTTTCAAACTGTGTTCTAACTTCTTCCGGATAGAATTTCATCTTTTTTATCAACTTCCTTACCTTTTCCTTCCATTTTTCATCAGAATATCTTAAGAACCACTGGTTTTCTAAAATTTTTACATGGTTTGGAGTTGTACACCTACAAATAACAGGGGCGCTGGGTTCCCACATTTTCTCTGCAATACCACTTTCAAAAAATTCTTTATAAAGCCTTTCCTTTATTTCAGAAACCTTAAATCCAGCATATTTGCCACACCTATCGTTTAAAATTCCAAGATGAAACTCTTTTTTATAAATTATTGAGGTTGCTTCATCCAGCTTCTTTCTTTCATCTTGAGATTTTATTCCTATTTTTCTACAAATTTCTTCAGCAGGATTTTCGCCAAAGCCTTCTGTTTTAATCACAGTAATTGGTTTTATATCAAAAGTTCCATACTTTTTTAATTCCCCACTATTTTTCAAATCTTCTATTCCAATCCAATCATATGGTGCATGGGAAGGAACCGACATAACAATTCCTGTGCCAAAATTTGGGTCTACAAACTTTGCTGGAAGGATTGGAACCTTTTCCTTCAATACAGGATTTTCTGCGTATTTTCCTATTAAATCTTCTCCTTTTAGCTCTCCTTTTACAGAAACATTCTTTAACTGATCCCTTAACTTTTCTACTGCCCCTTCGCTCAAAATCCATTTTTCCCCATCAACTTCTGCCAAACAATATTTAACATCAGGATTAACCCATATGTTTGTCACACCAAAAACAGTTTCTGGTCTGAGAGTTGCAGTTGGTAAAATCTTATCATCCAATGAAAATTTTATGATTAAATGTTCTACGGGACTTTCTCCTATTCCCTCAAGCCTATCATGGTCTCCTGTAGGAGATTTACATTTTGGACACCAAATTACAGGATGAGTCCCTTGATAAACATACCCCATTTTTCTTAATGTGTTATACTGCCACTCTATGAAACGAGAATAAGTTGGATTCATTTTTGTTGTTATAAAAGTTCTCCTCCAATCTATGGAAAAGCCGGCTATCTTTAAATCTTCAATCCATCTCTTCATCCAGAATTTTGCTACAAACTCTGGTCCGTATTCAATAAAATTTTTTATATCTTTGTCAGTTGCCCCAAAGGTTTTGAAAGTTTCAATTTGAATAGAATCTTTTAATTTAACTCTTTCTATACTTCCAACTATCGGCTCCCCTGTTGCATGAAAGCCTTGTGGATAAAGCACGTTAAAACCCTGCATCCTTTTAAACCTTGCATAAGAGTCGCATCTAAACGCAGAAAATGCGTGTCCTATGTGCATCGAACCATTAACATAAGGGTAGGGCCAGGTGATGAAAAATTTTGGTTTGTTCTTTACATTAGCCTCAAAGATTTTCTTCTTTCTCCATATTTTTTCCCACTTCTTCTCTATTTTTTTAATGTTCATTAAATCGCTTTTTATTTTATAAATTATTAAACATCATATTAAAAATTTTCAAAATAATTTCTGATGTTCGGCAATAATTTTCCTAATAAACAAAAAAGCAAATCATCTCTTATGTTGATTATATTTGCTTTCTTCATACTTTTCCTTGAAAAAGTAAATCCACTTAACCTCAAGTCAAGGAGTGCAGTAGCACCATGAGCAACATGAGGACTTATACCAAATTCCTTGCTCCATCCATCCCTTATATTTTCGCTTTCTTCAATCCAGTTGCTTTCAGTGTCTTCTATTATGTTAGGAACTTCTTTTCTTAATTTTTTGAAATATTTTGAAATTTTTTTATCTACTTCATTTTCATCTGCCTGAGTCGTTCTAAAATCAAATTCTACTATGTCACTTAAAAACAATTCTTCCTGTTCGTATGGGTTTTTTGGAGTTCTTGGGAGTATAAATAAATAATCTCAACTCTTTCGATCTGCGGAAATCTTCTTTTTAAGTCTAGGCTATAAGTTATAAGCGCTCTTCTTGTTTCTTTTAACACACTCTTTCTTTTTGTTCCAATAAAAACAATATCTATGTCATCCTTATAGTTGATTGTCCCTCTTATAACAGAGCCTCTTATCCCACAAATTAATGTGGTGGAATATATTTTCCTCGTTGTTTCAAATACACTTTCTAGAGATAAAAAGGCTGTTTTTAGCGTTGTTTTATAAAAGTCGTCAGAAAAATATCTCTCAAACATTGTTTTTAATCTTTTGTATTGAGATTCTGGCAATTCTTCCATTTTAGTTTTAACTTTTTTTGGTAAACTTTCATAAAATTCATCATAGTTTTTGTACAGGTCAACCTGTTCCATGCCCTTTTCACTAAATGTAATTTTTTTAATATTAAAAAAATTAAAGTTAAATTTTTTTATAGTATATTTTTAAAAACCATAATTATTAAAAATGTTTAGAAAGAAATTTAACGGTATGTTGAAGGCAATTCTATTCCGTTAATTTCTTTTAAATCGGTTAACTCGTTCATTTTTATCATTCTGTCAGAAAAAGTATAAAGCACATCATCTATGTAAAGAGATCTTTTTATCCTAGAAAGATAGTCATAATATTCTTCGGTTTTATTTGTATGTGTCACCTTCCCTTTCAACACAAACCCATTCTCTAAATCAACATTAAATACATAAGCACCCTGCCAAACATTCCATTTCTTTTCTTCTATGTTTTCTCCCTCTATAACCCTAAGTGGTATGACCAAAATATTCTTTGATTTACTGAACAAGAATGCTTTATGATCCCTTAGTGCGTCTGAATCCGTGCCTCTCTCCCCAATTATGTATTTTGAAATTTCTTTTGGGTTTGAAACATCGGTAATATCAAAAAGGGACAGTTTCATTCCTTTTATTCTACCCTCTTCTGTAGCATCTCTTCCAACACCAATAAGATGTGTTTCATCATACGGATGCAAATAGTCCGAAACACCAGTAATTTTCAAATAACCCAAAACCTTGGGGTTGTTTGGACTTCCCAAATCTATTACAAACAACGGATCAATCTGTCTGAAAGTTACCACATATCCCTTGTCTCCAATAAACCTAACTGAATAAATTCTTTCCCCGGAGGCGAGGTCCTCTATTTTTCCAACTATTTTTAGACCATCGTCAAGAATATAAACATGGTTTAATGATTCGTTTATCCATCCTGTTGTTGTAGCTATTCTGAAATAACTATTGTATTCGTCCATAGAAAATTGGTTTAAAATATAGCCAGGAACCTCACCACTTGCCTTGTATTCTATTTTTTCATTCTCAACAGAAATTTTATGAATAATTGTTTTTTCAACCTCCTTTTCAATTTCCCTATAAATATTAAATACCCTTTCTTCCACAATCTTCATAAAATTTGTTGCTTCTTCTGGGTTCAAAGAGTTTATATAGTTACGAAACTCTTCTTCTATTTTTGCAATTTTTTCTTGTTTGCTTATATCTGAATTTTTTATCTCTCTTATTTTGGCTTGGATATGTGCGGGGAAAATAGGAATAAGTTTGTCAACTACTTTGTCATAAAAATCTAGGTAGTTAAATGTTTTAGTGTAAACAATAAAGATGTTTTTAGTTGAAACGTACATGTTTTGGCTATATCCCAAAAGAAATGTTTTAATTGAAATTTCTTCTTCGTCTTTCTGTGTATTTATTGACAATATGTTTGTATAGATGTAAGAAGAGTCGGGAAAATCAAAATAATAAATTTCTGAAGCAGGTATAGTTTTTAGTTTGTTTTCGTATTGAACTGTTGGTAAAGGCATTAGTTCTCCATAATATATTGGCTGATTGATTATCACATACACATAATCTCCTATCATCCTGGAATCAAAATAGTTGCCATCCACAGATACATTTCTTTTTAAAACAGGATTTTCTCTGTCTGATATATCATAAACTTTTATAAATGTTTTTGGCGTATGTGAAATTATTTCCGTTCTACCAATACCCCCTTTAACACTCTCAATCGTTGGGCCATAGCAATCGCATGACCCAAAAACAACCAATTTGTCGCCATTTATAAATATTTCATAAGGGACTCCGTTCAATTCTATCTTAGATAAAATTTTGGCATCTTCTGCTGGATAAGCGTCGATAATAATGACATTTCTACCTGAGACTACATATAAGTATTTTCCGTCATTTTTTATAATGTCTGCCTCATCAACTCCAGTTACTTGCACATTTGTGGTTGAATAATCTTCTGACACATCAATTGTGGCCGGAATACCCTTTGCGGAAGCAATTTCAAGGACGGGCGTGTAGAAAGGTATATAAGTTTCGGTGTTTCTCTTTACAAAACTGTTTAATTCGTCGTAAGAAGAGAATTTTTTCAGTTTTTGCTCAATAACGATTGGGGGTTTAGTAAGATATAGACTAAAAAGAATTACAAGAGCTAGCCCCATGATTAAAATTTTTTTATACATACTTCACCTTTTAGTTTTTATTTTTAAAAAATAAACAAAAAAGCCAATTGATGAAGCAACAAATAGTGTGATGGAAAGTAAAAGGAGTGGTGCTACTACAGTTTTTGAAATTCCTTTCAAAACTTCACCACCAACAAAAGCTTCTGCTCTATACTCTCGGTATTGTATAAAGTATTGCACAAAAGCAAAAAGTCCTCCCACAAAAGCCAATATAGAGCTAACAAGAAGGATGACCAACTTCCTAGATTTACTTGAAATAATCCCATATCCTTTTTCAGTTAAAGTATAAAAAACCCACTTCTTTCCAGGCTCTTCAATCTTTTTTACTAACTCACTTTTGGCTAAAATATCTAAGTGCTCCACTATCGTTGCATCGCTTTTGTTTAGAATCTTGCTTAAGTCAGATGGTGTTCTTTTTCCTTTGGAAAGTTCTTTCAATATGTTCATCCTTGTATCTACAGACAAAACCTTCAATATTTCTCTGTCTACAATAGTTACTGGCTCTTCCATAATTTAAATTGCTAACAAAAGAATAAAACAGTGTCGATTTTATTAGGTGTTAACCGAACTTTTCTCAGGCAGTAAAAAATAATTTTAGTTTTTTACTGAATAAAAATAAAGTTAAAAACAAAAGATAAATTATAAAGCCCCCGTAGCTCAACTTGGATAGAGCAGTGGCCTTCTAAGCCATTGGTTGCGGGTTCAAAAGCTTAGACTGAAATTCCCGTCGGGGGCACTTCCAAAAAATCGATTTTTAGGGAATTCTAAGATACATGTAAAGTTTATTACCTTTCAATAAACAATATTAATGTGTAAATGACAAGGGTTATAAACATAGCATCAGGAAAAGGTGGGGTGGGAAAGACAACTTTAACTACAAATTTGGCATATGCCCTGGCAAAAATGGGTCAAGATGTTACGGTTGTGGACACAAACCTAACCACACCAAACCTTGGTATACATCTTGGTTTATATTTAGCTCCAAATAATTTGCAGGGAGTGCTAAAAGGAGATACTAACCTTAAAGATGCAATATATCCACATACATTTGGGTTTAAGGTAATTCCAGCTGGTCTTGGAATAGATAGTTTGATTGGAGTAGACCCATCCAGACTATACGAAGTACTTTCCGGATTGTTTGGAAAAACGGATTATGTAATATTGGACTCTGCACCTGGTTTGGGAAGGGAGGCTATTTCTTCCATAAACGCTTGTGAAGAAGTTTTGATCGTAACAAACCCGGATCTTCCAAGTATTATAGATGCATTAAAAGTTTCGAGGATAGCTATCAATACAGGGAAAAAAATAATTGGTGTTGTTGTAAACAGGAGAAATAAAAGACGAGATGAGTTTAGTTCAAATAGAATAGAAAACATTCTTGGAATTCCTATATTGGCAGAAATTCCAGAGGATAAAAATATACCAAAAAGCATAATGTTAAAAAGGCCTGTGCTGGAAGTTTTTCCAAATTCACCATCATCAATAGAAATAAAAAGACTTGCATTCAAAATACTTGGAATTGAGGGAGGATCAGAATTTAGAGGTAAGCTTGGTCTTCTTGGAAGAATGGTAAAATGGATTACCGGATGAAGTTAAGTAAGGCCTCCAAATCAATCTCAAAGCATGATACGGGCATTTCAATTTTCCAGTTTTCTATAACCTCTGGATGGATTTCACCAAACATTCCAACTTCTTTTCCGTTGATTTTAACTAGGCAGCATCTTCCATCAATAAAAGAGGGATGGGAAAATTCTTCAATATTAAAATTAAGACCCAAACTTTTAATCAAGCTTTCAACCACTCCCTTTACTTCAGAGAAACTTGATTTGGAATGACAAATCGTACATCCAACCTTTCTTATAGTTTTTGTTAGTACCTCCTCGTTTTCGTCCATAACAACAACATCGCCAATTTCAAATATGTTTTGAGGATATTCCACATGCTTGTTCAAAGACAATACTTTTAAAAGGCTTGGTATTATCCAAACTCTAAGGCAATTATACTCTTCAGATACAGGGTTTTCTATTTCTATTGCCTCTCCTTTTAACCTCATCTTATCGAATTGGTCAAAAAAATTTGTGAGAGTTGGTCTTAGAACTTCAATGAAACCAAAACCAACCATAAGATTCCTAATTTTTTCACAAAAATTTTCAAGCGGTAGGTCAAGTCCAACAGTTGCCAAGTTTGGCATTTCTGGTATCAAGTTATTATAACCATAAGCTATTGCCACATCTTCTACTATATCAACAGAATGAAGTATGTCATTCCTATAACAAGGAATTATTACGTTTATCTTCTTTCCTTTCTTCTCAATAGTTCCATATCCCATTCTTTCTAAAAGCATGCAAATTTCTTTTTTGCTCAAATTCAAACCTATTAACTTATTCACAAAATCAGTATCAATCTCCATGTTTTCCTCTTCCAATACTGGTGTTTTTTCAGCTTTCTTTCCGTACTTTACCTTTACAGCTTCAACTCTACATCCCCTATCAATCAAGTTAGTAACCAATATGTTTAGGGTTTGAAGAGTTGACTTCTTCTCGGTTCCTGTTACTTCAACAAACATAGATTTCGTCCCTTCTTTTATTCTTGTGCGCTCAGAATTTAATATCGGTGGAAAACTGAATATTCCCTTAGAATCGACATATACAGGGAATTCCCCAGAAAGAACATGAGCAAATTCAATTCCTTTTTGGGTGTTTGTTAGCACTTCCTTCAGGCTCATTTCCTTTTTTTCCCCAAGAGGTAAAAATTTTGCTTCTGGGCTTGCGGTTTTGTAGGAGATTGGTGGTTCTATCTTTTCAAGGTCATGAATTCCGATAGCAACCCTTTTCCTATTTCTTCCAATAGTTTCATGCAATGCTTCTTGTATGTTCATAAGGCTTCTTATTAGTTCATCACTAAGCTTCACATTCTTAACTATGGCACATGCAATATATGGCCTACTTTTAACTTCCCCAACCATCACCTCTGTTTTTGCCTCCTCTACATGGTATTTTACTAATCCTGTTTCAATCCCTAAGAAATACCTTATTGCTCTTGCCAGTCCTTCTATTCCAAAAAGGTCTGCTCTGTCGGGTGTTAGTTCAACTGTTATTTCATTTTTCTCAATTTTTTCTACATTAAGTTTTATCATATTTATAGCTTCTTCTATCTCTTTTTCTGTTATGTCCTTTCCTATTAGCTTGATCAAATCTTTTTTATCATAAGTTAGTGTTGGCACTATATCACCAGTTCTTTGTTTCTTAACCAATTCAAGTCGTCTGAATAAAGATACCTTATATCCTCAACACCAAGCCTAACCATTGCCATCCTACCAATACCAAGTCCCCATGCTAAAACTGGTACTTCTATTCCAAGAGGAACTGTTACTTCTGGCCTAAAAATACCAGCACCACCAAACTCGAACCAACCAAGCTTAGGATGATAAGCTATACCTTCTACACTCGGTTCTGTAAATGGGAAGAAGGATGGCTTAAACCTAACTTTTTCTACTTCCATAATAGCTACTGCTATTTCCTTAAGGAAGCCCAAAAGGTTCCTTAAGTTTAAGTCTTCTCCCACAACTATACCTTCGCAATGTTCAAACTCTATGAAGTGCTTAGCATCTATCACATCTGGCCTGAATACTCTATCTATCATAAACATTTTATGAGGCAGTTTCTTTCCTTTTAACGAATAAAGTGTTCTTGAAGATACAGCGGTTCCATGACTTCTTAGTATAAGTCTTCTTGCAAGATCAAAGTCCCAGTTTCCCCAGCCTTTACTTCCTGTTATCCATCCATTTTTGTGTGTTTCTTCAACCCTCTCCCACAACTCTTTATCCAGAACTTTCCCAAATTTTATGTTTTTGACAGTATATATGTCGTGAACACTTCTAGCAGGATGGTCAGACGGCATAAATAAGGCATCACAATTCCAAAAATTTAGCTCAACAAAAGGTCCTCTTGCTTCCACAAAACCAAGACCAATAAGTCTTTTCCTTATTTTGTCTATGATTTGTCTGTACGGATGAATTTTTCCAGGATAAATTTTTGGTGCGGGAAGGAAAACGTCATACTTTCTAATCTTTTTATTTTTCCACTCTCCAGTTTTGATAATTTCTGGAGTAAGTTGACCAATTTCTTCAACTACTTCCTTTAACTTTTCAGACAAGCTTTTTCCAAGCTCGGAAAGAAAGAAGTTCCTTTCTACTTCAACTACTTTTTTAATTATTCCCCTTTTGATAAAATCTTCAACAAGCCCTATATTTTCTACCTCTTCTATTCTATGCCTTCCTACCATCAATCTTTTGATCAATTCTTCTCCTTCTGTAATCATTCTTACTGCTTTTTCCCCAGCATCCGTTAAAAAAATTTTTCCTTCCTTTATCTCAATCCATCCGTTCTTCCTTGCCCAAATTATTCCTATCTCAGCCCTTTCAATCTTGTCTTTAATTTTCGAAATTTCATTTATTCCAGAATCTATTGCTTGAATAAGATTTTTTTCTGGAAGTCCATACCTTACATATTCTATTCCCTCTTCTGTCAATTCTAGGAATTCAAACTTAATTTCTTCTGTTTCCAAAATACCTTTAGCTCTTGCCCAAAGACATGCTCTTTCTATTTCATCCTTTTTAAGTCCGCTCTCTTTGGATATTTCTTCGACCCCCGTCTTTCCTAAAACCATTAAAGCCCTTACTACCTTTTTCTCGTTTTCATGCAGTTTTTCTATCAATTCTTCAACTCCCATTTATAAAAATATTTTTATTGCAAGTATAAATTAAACAACCCTCCACCCATTATCATTTTTCTCTACAGGAAGTTTTTTTAATATCCTTCCCACATTAAACGGATTAATTTCTATTCCATTTCTTTTCAATATTTCTGATATTTCTGTTGCAGTATAGTATTTTCTATTCGTACCACATAACTCTTTAAGTGTTTTATACACCATCTCCACAATTTTTTCATAACCAAACTTATTTATAATTTCTCTTTCTTTTTTGTTGTATCTCATTTTCTCCCTCCTTTAAAAAATTTAAAAAAATTATCCCAAGGTTTGTGATTTTTACAGGAATTCCCTTGTTTTTTTGATCACCACATTCTATGATACCAAGCTCTTTAAGTTTTTTGGCATTCCACCTCAATGTAGATTCTGGGATGTTATGTTTTTTAGAAATTTCATACAAGAGCGAAGTAATGGTTATATTTTTCCATTTTATCATTTCGTTTAATATCAAAATCCCATGCTTATTAATTACTCTAAGGAAAATGTTACTTAACTTCTTGGAAGAAATTGGTATGGCATCTTAATTAATTTGTGTTGTATTATTTATAAAGATAATGCGCAAATTTTATTGCAGTTATAAGAGAAAAAGTAAATTACCTAACTGGTGTGTAAAAATTCTTATATGTCCTTCCTGTTAGAAAATAGGTTAATGTAAAAAAAATATATTTATAGGCGGTTTTAATTCTTCCCCATTTTTCAAATCTTCTAACAGAATTAAAGACTAAGATTTTTTCTTTAAAAACGATTTTTCCAACCTTTGAGATTCTTTTGGATAAATCTAAATCTTCATCAAAATATAAATTTTCATTAAAGCCACCAACACTTTTAAAGGCGTCCTTTCTGTAGGCACAAAAAATTCCTGGAATACAGGGGGTTTTTAAAAATATAGAGAACTTTATAAAGTTGTTAATAAACCAATAGATAAGATAATCGATTATCTTATTGCTAATTGGTAAAATTAGGCAAGCCACGCCAACCACTTCCTTTTTTTTAAAAACTTTGGCTAACTCGCTTAAGGTATTGTATAGTATTAGTGTATCCGCATCAACAAAAACCAATATATCCCCTTTTGCGACAGATGCTCCGGCATTCCTGCCTACTGCAGGGCATTTCTTCTTCGTAATAACTATTTTATTAGCATACTTTCTGGCTATTTTAAGAGTGTTGTCTCTGCTTCTTCCATCAGACACTATTATTTCTACCTTTCCTCCATAGTCTTGATTTTTTATACTTCTTAATGTAGCCTCAAGATATTTTTCTTCGTTATATGTTGGGACTATTACTGAAATTAGCGGTTTCATAATTTTTTATTAATCTCATTAAAAACTTTAAATATTATCTAAATTAGCAAATAAAACTAAATTATCTGGTAATTCAATCTCTTAACATAAATTTATCAATTTTATTTTTTGCGTCCTCCCTTTTTTTTTGATGTTCTTTGATGAATTTTTTTATCCTTTCCGAAAGAATTTCTTTGCACTCACCACACAACCTATTTCCTTTTTTACAATCTTCAAAAATTTTTTGCACTTTTTTATCATCTTCTTCAAATAAAAAGTAATAGTACTGATAAACTGGGCATAATTCAGGGTTTCCACCCTTCTCCTTCTGCTCTTTTATTGTCGGTTGTCCAGCATCAAAGGCATTCATCACCTTTCTTTCAATTTTTTCTTCTGTGTCAGATGTAAATATAGCTGTTTCTGGTTCGCTCGAGCTCATCTTTCCTCCTTTTCCTAATCCAGGAAAGAACTTAGAGTGGATTTCTGCTGGCTTATAAAAATTCAGTTTTGGTGCAACATCCCTTGCCATCCTCCAGTAGGGAGATTGGTCTATTGCCGCAGGTATAAGACAGGGTATATTCTTTCCTTTTAATACTGAAGGAAGAAAGCAAGGAACCGCCTGAATTGCTGGGAAGAAAACAATTCCTATGTTTGAAGTATTTTTAAAACCAAATATTGATTTTACAGTAGAAAATGTAACATGTTTTGCAATTTGTATAGCAATCTTATACTGCGTTTTTGCATATTCTGTATTAGAGAAAATAAACGTTTTTTTATAGTCAAAGTCACATGCTATGACATCTAGAACATTGTCATAAGTATAACCAATAGTATCTTGAAGGCTAAGCTCGGGCTTAACTAAAAACTTTTCATCATCTGTCATTTGAAAATACAACTCTGCATCAAATTTTTTTTGTAGCCAACTTGTGAATATCCAAGGTATTAAATGTCCTATGTGTGTGTGCCCAGAAGGTCCTCTTCCTGTATAAAGAAAAAATTTCTCTCCATTTTCATATCTTTCCAATATCCAATCCATATCTCTGTGAGAGAAAAATATTTTTCTTCTCAAAAGAAAATGAAGTTCTTTCGTATGTTTCTTTATTCTTTCCAAAAGTTCATCTGTTATTCTTTTTACGCCAAACTCCTTTATCAGTTTTTCATAATCTACTTCTCCCCTAACTTCCCAAGGAGTTACTAAAAACTTTTTTTGTTTTATCATAGCTTATTATTCATTTTGTTTTTAAATTTAAAAATTAAAAATATTTTAATTTACTTGGTGATTGTTTGGCTGTATTTAAGTTGGTAGTAAGCGAACCAGAAACAAAGAAGAGTTATCAGTTAGAAGTAGAGCAGAGTAAAGTTCAGTCTCTAATCGGAAAAAAAATTGGAGAAGAATTTCCTGGAGACCTTATTGGTTTAAATGGCTATATGTTAAAGATTACAGGAGGAACTGACAAGGATGGCTTTCCCATGCACCCATCTGTTTCTGGAATGGGAAGAAAAAAAGTTTTGTTGTCCTCTCCACCCTGTTTTCATCCAAGGTTAAAGGGGGAGAGAAGGAGAAAAACGGTAAGAGGAAACACAATAAGCGAAGATATAGTCCAAATAAATGTTAAGGTTACAAAAAAAGGAGAAAAGCCTTTAGAGGAATTAATCCCTGTTAAGCCCAAAGAAAAGAAAGAAGAGGAAAAAACAAAAGAGGAGATAGAAACAAAAACAGAAAAATAAATTACAAATAAAAATTTCATCTTTATTTTTATTTATTAGAAAATATTTGAAGGGGTGATGAAAAGTAACAAAAGAGATTAATCCAAAGCTAATACCTAAATGTAACATAGGTATGGTCGGACATTGCTAAAGCAACCGAAAACGTTGCGCATGGAAAGACAAGCCTAGTTGAAACAATTACTGGAAAGTCAACACTAATGCATTCTGAAGAATTGAAAAGGGGAATTACAATTCGCTTGGGTTATGCGGATGCAAAAATTTACAAATGTATAAAATGTGGAAAATATTGTTCAAGCGAAAAATGTCCTTTCTGTTTTTCTGATTGTGAGCTTCAAAGAACAGTAAGTTTTGTGGACGCCCCTGGACATGAAACTTTAATGGCCACAGTTTTAACTGGTGCTGCATTAATGAATGGGGCGATTCTTGTGATTGCAGCAAACGAGAAGTGTCCTCAGCCGCAGACTCGTGAGCATCTTACTGCTTTGGAAGTCGTTGGAATTAAAAATGTGATAATAGTTCAAAGCAAGATAGATTTGGTTACAGAAGAAAGGGCATTGGATAGCTATAAAGAAATAAAAGAATTCATTAAAGGAAGTAGCATAGAGAATTCCCCAATAATACCGGTTTCCTCTAAACAGAGAATAAACATAAGTTCAGTTATAGAGGCAATAGAGGAATTCATTCCAGACCCGGAATTAGATGAGAAAAAAGAACTGAGAATGCTTGTTGCAAGAAGCTTTGACATAAATAAACCTGGTACAAGCCCGGAAAAGCTTGTTGGTGGGGTTTTGGGTGGAGCAATAATTCAGGGAAAATTAAGAGTTGGGGAGGAAATTGAAATTAGACCAGGTGTAATGGTCGGCTCAAAAAGAATTCCGCTTTTTACTCATGTTTTAGGGATTAAAAAATCGAATATAGAAATGGAAGAGGCTGGTCCAGGAGGTTTGCTTGGGGTATTAACTGGCTTAGACCCATTTTTAACTAAGTCTGATTCTCTTGTGGGAAGTGTGGTTGGTCTTCCAGGAAAAATTCCAGAAACAAGAGAGGAGTTAAGAATAAATGTTAATTTACTTGAGAGAGCAGTTGGTTCAAAGGATTTGAGCGCAATATCTCCAATTAAAATAGGAGAAGAGCTTATGATAAACGTAGGAACAGCACGATCTATAGGAAAGGTTAGCTCAATTAAAAAAGATTATATTGAATTAAAACTTAAAATACCAGTATGTGCTGAGGAAAAAGAAAGGATAGCGATTTCTAGGTCAATCCTTGGAAGATGGAGGCTTATTGGTTGGGGTGTAATAAAGTAGTTTATGCGCAGAATACAGATGCTTGAATGCTTTTTCCAATTGGAGGCACTATTCTATAAACACATGTTTTTGGACCTGTGCAATCAGTGTTTTTGAGTGTTCCTGTCTTACCAGGCTCTATTCTACTAGTATCACCAGTTACTGAGTCAGCGGCATAATTTCCACCAGAAGTTCTTATTACTGTTATACTACCACAAGTCGCCGCATTTTCTGATATTGTACAACTACCACTTACAAAACTTATATCAGATGTTCCTATATTTCTTATCATTATAGTTACAATACCTCCTGTACAGTAACTATCGACTATTTCAATTCCCTGAGTAGCTCCAGTAAAAACCCCGCTTATATACATATAAGCCATTCCTGCCAAAGCTATTGTTATTACTAACATTAAAATAGTAGCAATTACAGCAGAAACACCCTTTTCCATTCCTTCACCTTATTAATTTTTGTTTTTTTTAATTTAAATATTATTTAAATAGAAAATATTTTTGTGAGAATTGTTTTTGACACCAATTTCTTAATCGATATGATAAAGTTTAAGGTGGATATAGAAGAAATAGAAGAGCTGGTTGGAAAATGTAATTTTTTTATTTTTGATAGTGTAATAGAGGAGCTAGAAAAAATTGCAAAAACAAGAAAAAAAGATGGTATGAACGCGAAGCTCGCGCTAAATTTTTTAAAGTCTAGAAAATTTAAAACAATTAAAACGAAGTTTAAAAGCACAGACGAGGCTATAGTCAATAGTTTAGAAAAGGATTCAATAGTTGCCACTAACGACTCGGAGTTGAGAAAAATATTAAAAGCTAAAGGAATAAAAACAATTTATTTAAGATCCAAAAAACATTTAGAGGTAGGTTGATAAAATGGTAAACTATTGGAAAGAATTGCCCACAGGTCCAAATCCGCCAGAAGAAATATTCATAGTTGTGGAAATACCAAAAGGATGGAGAAATAAAATAGAGTTTGATAAAGAATTAAATGTTTTTGTCCTTGATAGAGTTTTATATTCTCCCTTTCACTATGACTGGGCAGATTATGGCATAATTCCAAAGACTTTTTGTGAAGACGGAGACCCAGCAGATGGCTTTGTTTTGATGAGAGAAGGAACCTTTCCTGGTTGTGTGATTAAATGTAGGCCGATTGGGTTGCTTAAAATGATAGACTCTGGTGAAAAAGATGATAAAATAATAGCAGTACCTTCAAAAGACCCATTTTTTTCAGGAATAAAAGACATTTCAGACATTTCTAGTCATTTGCTCAAAGAGATTTCACATTTTTTTTCTCACTACAAAGACCTGCAGGAAAAAAAGGTTGAAGTTATAGGGTGGGAAGGGGCCAAAGAAGCAAAGGAATTTATAAAAAGGGCAAAAGAACTATACAAGGAAAAATTTGGAGATTGAGATGTATAGAGTTGTTACAGTTGAAGGAAGAATAAGGGTTCCTCCGGAAAAACTCAACATGAAGGTTAAAGAAGCTGTAAAGGAAAGTATTGCTGATTGGTTTGAAGGAAAAATAGACCAAAGGCTTGGTGTTATACTCTCAGTTGTTTCTGTTGAAAAAATAGGTGAGGGAAAAATAGTAGCAGGAGACCCAGGAGTTTATTATATGGCCACGTTTAAGCTTCTGACATTTAAGCCAGAATTGCATGAGATAGTTTATGGAGAAGTAATAGATAACACGGAATTCGGTTCATTTGTTCGTATAGGTCCAATGGACGGTTTGATTCATATCTCTCAGTTAATGGATGATTTTGTAAGCTATGACAGCAAAAATTCTGTCTTCCTTGGAAAAGAAACCAAAAAAACGTTGAAAGAAGGAGACAAAGTAAGGGCAAGGATAATATCTGTTTCTTTGGGAAAAGGCGAGGAAAACAAAATTGGCTTAACGATGAGGCAGAATTTACTTGGTTCATTGAATTGGATAGAGGAGGAGAAGAGGAAGCAGAAGAAGGGAAGGGAATAAAAATGGTTAAAAAAATTCAAGTTTGTAGAAACTGTAGAAGGTTCACGACAGAAACTTTTTGTAATGTTTGTAAGTCTACAAACCTATCTACGAGCTGGAAGGGGGTAGTAGTTATATTAAACACAGAAAGTGAGATAGCAAAAACACTAAAAGTTGAAGAGCCAGGAAGATACGCACTTTATGTTGGATGAAGCCATGAAAAAAAAGAAAGCAATTTTTATAGGAAGGTTTCAACCAATTCATTTTGGGCATGTTAAAGCAATTAAAGAAGCTATTAAAAGGTTTGATTTGACTATTGTTGTGGGTAGTACTAACCAGAAGAGAAGTTTTGAAAACCCATTTTCATTCAAAGAGAGAAAAGAAATGATTTCAAGGGTTTTCAGAGGAATTAGAATTGTTGGTGTTCCTGACACCAAAAACAATGGAGAATGGGTCAGGATGGTTAAGAGGAAGGTAAAATTTGATGTTGTTATCTCTGGCAGCAAATGGGTAAACAAATGTTTCAAAAGATTTAATATAAGAGTGATTAAACCAAAACATTACAAAAGAAGAATTTTTAAAGGAGAAGAAATAAGGAGGAGGATTGTTGAGAATAAAAAATGGGTAAAACTTGTTCCAAAGGCCGTTGTTTCTTACATAAGAAAAATTAAAGGAATAGAAAGGATAAAGAAATTATATGGAAAAGCTTAAGGGAAAAATTGCAATAGTTACTGGCTCAGGTCAGGGAATAGGGAAAGAAATTGTAAAGACATTTGCTTCAGAAGGAGCTAAAGTAATAGTTTCTGACATAACAGATAAGGTATTTGAAGTTGCGAATGAAATAGAA
Organism: Candidatus Aenigmatarchaeota archaeon; assembly: GCA_039091335.1. Classification (GTDB taxonomy): domain Archaea; phylum Aenigmatarchaeota; class Aenigmatarchaeia; order CG10238-14; family SCSR01; genus JAWCME01. Next base: position 35,902 of record JAWCME010000002.1, read on the forward strand.
AAAGATGGTTTTGAGGCATTTCCAATAAAATGCGATGTATCTAGTTTTAAAGAAGTTAAAAAAATGGTTGAAAAAACCATAGAAAGGTTTGGTAAGATTGACATATTAGTTAACAATGCAGGAATATTTCCATTTAAACCATTTACTGAGATGAATGAGGAGGATTGGAATAGAGTATTAGAAGTAAATTTAAAAGGAACTTTCAATTGTACAAGGGCTGTGATTGAAAAAATGGTTGAACAGAAATATGGAAAAATAATAAACATTTCTTCTATAGCAGGTACGATAGTAGGATTTGATAAGTTATCTCATTACTGTGCAAGTAAAGCAGGAATAGTTGGTTTTACTCGTGCTCTTGCTTTAGAGCTTGCTCAATACGGAATAAATGTAAATGCAATTGCTCCAGGTCCAATAGAAACTCCTGGCACCCAAATCCTTGGAAAGGACGTTTATGAAGATATTAAGAAAAAAATACCAATGGGGAGGTGGGGGAAGCCAAAGGACATAGCAAACTTAGCTTTGTTTTTAGCTTCAGATGATTCTGATTTTATTACAGGGCAATGCATAGTTGCAGATGGTGGATATTCAAATCAATAAGTTAAGAAAGCTTAGTTAAATATTCATATGCAGAAAGGGCAGCCTTAGCTCCTTCTCCAGCAGCGATTATTATTTGCTTCCATTTTACGTCTGTCACATCTCCAGCAGCAAAAAGACCAGGAACACTTGTGTTACAGTTTTGGTCTACATCTATTTCATTCTTTTCGTTTAAAACCAATCCCTCCGGAACTTCAAAACTGATGCTTGGTTCTAATCCAATCTCTACCACAACTCCCCTTACCTTTAAATCAATCCCCTTTTTTGTTATTAAGTCAATTACTTCTATTCCTTCTACCTTTCCTTCTCCCTTTATTTCATTCACCTTTGTATTGTTAAAAATCTTTACAAACTTCAATTCCTTTACTTTTTCTATCAATATCTCATCACCAGTCAATTCAGGAGCAATGTTGATCAAATATATTTTATTTGTAAACTTTGCTAGCTCTAAAACAGCCTGTAAAGCGGAATTGCCACCACCTATTACTGCGACTGGCTTATCCTTGAAAAATACTGCATCACAAATCGCACAATAAGTTACCCCTTTTCCAATAAGCCTTTTTTCTCCAGGAACATTAAGGCTACGTGGCTTTTTTCCAGTTGCAATGATAACGCTTTTTGCCCAGTAAACACCGTTTTCTGTTTCTACTTTAAAAAGTTTGTCTATCTTCTTTATCGACCGAACCACTTCTTGTATAACCTTTATTTTAAAAACCTTTAGGTGTTCATCAAATCTTCTAACAAGTTCTTGCCCAGGAATCATCGTAAAGCCAGTATAGTTTTCTACATCAGTAGATAAATTTGCTTGTCCACCTATATCTAGGGTTAAAACAAGTATATCAAGTTTTTTTCTCGCTAGATAAATTGCTGCTGTTATTCCTGCAGGACCAGCACCAACTATTATAGAATCATAAGGAACTATAGATGCTACTTTCATTCTCTCTAATTAATTTTAAATTAATATCTTATAAAATTCTTTATTACATTTGGAATTTCTTCTATTAAATCGCTTGTAATAATACCCTCGCTGTATTTTTTTGCTGCAATTTCTCCACTTTTTCCGTTAATGTATGCTGCAGCGCAGGCTGCGGTAAAAACATCTACATTTCTTGCAAGATATGCTCCTAAGATTCCAGCCAAAGTATCACCCATTCCCCCTTTTGTCATTACAGGGGAGCCAGTTCTATTTAAAGCAACTTTAGTTCCATCAGAGATCACATCAACATGACCCTTTAACAATATTGTTGTTTTAAGTTTTTTTGCAGTTTCTCTAACAACCTCAGCCCTTTCTTTTAAATTTTTTGAGACCTTAACCCCAGACAACACATACATTTCAAAGGAGTGGGGGGTAAGAACAAAATTTTTGTTTTTTATTACCTCCTTTTTTAATGAGATTGCGTGAATTGCATCAGCGTCTATTACACAGGGCAAATCAAGATTTTTAAGATATTCTAAAACAGCATCAAAAACTTCTTCTTTCCTACAAAGCCCACCTCCTATAACAACAGCACTCTTGTTTTTTGTGAATTCGATTAGCTCTGGCAAATGTTTTTTATTTAAAAACTCTCCTTTCAAAGGATACGCTATCAAGTCTGGCAAAAAAGATGCTATGATATTTGCAGCCCTTTCCGGTGCAAGTATTGTTACTAAATCTACCCCGGCCCTTAAAGCGGCCAATGCATTAAATACAGGAGAACCAGAATAATGTTTGCTTCCTCCTATAACCAATAAATGTCCAAAACAATATTTATGCGACCAAGCGTCTCTCTTCCTATAGATTTTTTTGAGAACACTTTCATTCACTTCAATCATTTTCATAATTTAATTATACTGTTTATTATTAATTAAGAGAGGAATGAAAAAAATAAGGGTTGGTATCTTTTCATTTACTTGTGATGAAGGATGTAGTATGAGCATACTTGAAATATTAAATAAAAAATTTTTTGAATGGAAGGATTTTATTAAAATAGAACATTTCAGGCTTTTGAAATCAAAGAGCAGAACAAAAAATTTAGATGTTGCGTTTATAGAAGGAGCAATATCAACATTTAAAGAAAAGAAAAGTATAGAGGAAATAAGAAAAAATTGTAAAAAAATTGTTTTGATTGGGAGCTGTGCAATTAGCGGTTCTCCTTCAAACGCAAGAAATTTTTTTGATGAAGAAAGAAAAAAAGAGATTCAAGGGATTATTAAAAAATTTGGTCATATGGAAAAGGTTTTTGCGGCGAGTGAAATAATTAAGGCAGACTATTATGTTTTTGGATGTCCGATAGAAGAAAGGTGTTTTGTTGAGACGATGGAAAAAATTTTAAAGGAATTTGGTGTTAAGGGTGCATCATGGGTTTGAGTTGAATATAGATGGTATAAGTAAGACAGAGGGGCATGCTGGTCTTGAAATAAAAGTAAGGAATAATAAAGTGGAGGAAGTAAAATTAAAGGTAAGCGAGAACAAAAGGTTTTTCACGCAAGCAGTTAGGGGGAAAAAATTTTATGAGGTTCCAAATTTTCTATCTAGGATATGTGGTACTTGCAGTATTGCACATGTGCTCGCATCCATAGAAGCCATAGAAAGGGCTTTGGGTATTGAAATTTCACATCAAACAATTGTGCTAAGAAGGTTACTTATGTTTGGTTTGATTATAAGGGACCATGCGATGCATCTCTATTTTCTTTCCTTGCCAGACGTATTTAAAAAAGATTCTATAATTGAGCTTTTAGAAAAAAAGCCAGAAATTGTAAGAGATGCATTTGAAATCAAGGCTGCTGGAAACAGCATTAGCAAGCTAGTTGGTGGAAGGGCAATCCACCCCTATCTATGCACCATAGGTGGTTTTTTGAAAATTCCAAAAGAAGAAGAGATAAGAAAAACATTGAAAGAATTGAAGGCGATTAGGGAAAAAATTTTCCCACTTCTCGAAATCTTTTACGATTCAAACCTATCTTTTGAAAATGAAACAAACTATGTTGCCCTTTGCACACCAAGTTTTGACTTTTTGGAAGGTGAAATAAGAAGTTCAGATGGCTTAATCATTCCTGAAGATAGGTTTTGGGATTTTGTAAACAGGGTTGTTTTGCCTTACTCTCAATCAACAGCCTTCCAATTTTCAGGCAAGCCTTATAGGGTTGGGGCTTTGGCAAGAATAAACTTAAACTCAAAAGCATTGGATGAGGATACAAAGAAAGATGTCAAAATTTACTTAAAAAAATTCCCTTCTCACAACATTTTTTATAACAATCTTGCACAAGGAATAGAAATACTTCACTCAATAGACGCTTCAATAAAAATACTTGAGGGGTATGATTTCAAGGAAGAAAGAATAAAAGAAATAAAGGTAAAGGAAGGGGAGGGGGTTGGTGTGGTAGAAGCACCAAGGGGAACTCTTTATCATATGGTTTACTTGGATTCAGAAGGCAAAGTTAGATTTATGAATCTTGTGATACCAACTGCCCAAAACCAAATCCAAATGGAGCTTGACATAAGAGATTTAGTGCAGAAAAATTTAGGGAAGAGAAAACACTCAATACAACACAAGGTTGAGGCTTTGATAAGGGCGTATGACCCATGTTTTAGCTGTGCAAGCCATTTCTTAAAGGTTAGATGGGTCTGAAAGCAAATTTACAAGCTTTTGAACAATGTTTTTTTTCTTTGAAATAGGAATACATATTATTTTAAAACTTTCAATAAGTCCCAATCTCTTCAAAATTCTTAGCTCAAAACTTAAATCAAAGTCGTGCATAGAAAAAATCTTTTCTCTTTTTATTCTTTTAAAATCTTCTATTATCTCAACATTTTTTATTCCTTTTGCGACATCCATTATGATGAGGTTTTTTCCCTCTTTCTCCAAGTTCTCAACAACATCAAAAAACGTAAAATTTATCCAAGGAAGTTCATGTTTCAATTTTTTCGCTATGTTTATTGCAACATTGTTTTCCTTCAAAAGAGGATTTCCAAAAACAAGAATCTTAATTTTTTCTGGTTTATCTACTATATAATTCCAATGAATAACAACAGCATCTCCTGTTCTAACGTCTAAAAAACTTCTGTATTTTTTAACCTTTCCACAAACTTTAACCAAGGGATTTTTTCCTACTTTCAAAACCTTACCAAACTTTACTTTACATTTTTCTCTTATTCCAGGAATTTTATTATGTTCTTTGAGAAAATACCTTCTTATCACTTCTTTGTCTATTTTTTTCTTCCCCATTTTTTTCGCAATTTTTTTGAGATAAAAAAGAGCAACTTCAAAAAGTTTTTCATTCCCATCTGGTATTTTTTCTCCAAACTCATGCAGAAACAAAAGCCTTCTTACTTCTTCTCTCCCTATTTTAATCTTTTTTTTCGGGTTTTCTAGGCAAGGTAATGCATAGGAGAAAAAAATATTTTTATCTTCAATCTCCATTTTCTATCCTTTCCACTGCAAAATTATTCACACAAACAACTCTATCTCCAACCCTTAATCCGTTAATCATTGAAATATTTACTCTTGATTTTTTCCCGTTAAAATTTACTAAAGCTATTTTTCCTTTCAATTTTTCAACCTTTCCTATTTTTGAAAAACACATACTAAAAATTAATATAAAAGCCATATAAATTAATTTAGTGAGAGATTGAGCACAAGGATAGGAATAAATGGTTTTGGTAGAATAGGAAGATTATTCCTAAGGGCAGCTTTAAAAGATAAAGAATTTATGAAAAAATTTGAAGTTGTGGCTATAAACGACATAACAGACGCAAAAACCTTAGCACATTTGCTGAAATACGATTCTGTTCATGGAATACTTGAAGAAGATGTTAAATGGAAAGAAGATAAGATTATTGTTAATGGAAAAGAAATAAAGGTAATTTCAGAAAAAGACCCTGCTAACCTTCCTTGGTCCAGTTTAGGGGTTGAGATCGTTTTAGAATCTTCTGGTCTATTCACAGACAGGGAAAATGCTTCGAAACATATAAAGGCAGGGGCGAAAAAAGTTATAATATCTGCTCCAGCAAAAAACCCGGACGTTACAATTGTATTGGGGGTAAACGAAAAAATTTACGATAGAGAAAAACACAATATAATTTCTATGGCTTCTTGTACAACAAATTGCTTAGCACCAATGGTAAAGGTCTTGAATGAAATTTTTGGAATTAAAAAAGGGTTTATGACAACATGTCATGCATATACAAACGACCAAAGAGTGTTGGATTTGGCGCATAAGGATTTGAGAAGGGCAAGAGCGGCAAACCTTTCAATAATACCAACAACAACTGGGGCAGCAAAGGCAATAGGAGAAGTTATTCCAGAAGTTGCTGGAAAGCTTGATGGAATTGCTCTAAGAGTGCCTGTGGCAGACGGTTCTATAACAGACCTTACCGTTGAGTTAGAAAAGGAGGTTACAAGAGAAGAGATAAATTCTGCATTTAAAGAGGCCGAGAAAAAAATGAAAGGAATATTAAAGTATACCGAGGACCCAATAGTTTCTGTTGACATAATTGGAAATACTTACTCTTGTGTTATAGATGGACTAAGTACGATGGTAATAGGAGAGAAGAGCAACATGGTTAAAGTTTTTGGATGGTATGATAATGAGTGGGCATATAGCGTTAGACTAGTAGAACTTTTCAAATTTATTATATCGAAATAGCGATTAAAATGGAGAAAATTTTTACTTTGGATGATTTTGATTTTAACGAAAAAACGGTTCTTGTTAGGGTTGACATAAATGTGCCATACGATGCTTCTACGAAAAAAATTGAAGATTCGGAAAGAATTAGGGAGCATGCAATAACGATAAAAGAGCTTGCAGAGAAGAATGCTAAGGTTGTAGTTCTTGCGCATCAGGGAAGAAAAGGTGATCCAGATTTTATCAATTTAAATCAACACGCATCTCTTTTGAGCAAGCATGTTGGAAAAAAGGTGGAGTTTGTGGATGATGTTGTTGGCGAAAAGGCCATTAATAAAATAAAATCAATGAGAGGGGGAGAAATAGTTCTTTTGGATAATGTTAGGTTTTTAGAAGATGAAACTTTAGAGCTATCCCCAAAAGAGCATTCTAAAAGCAAGATTGTAACTGTTTTATCACCAATCTCAGATTATTTTGTATTAGACGGTTTTTCTGTTTCCCATCGTTCCCATGCTTCTGTTGTTGGTTTTTCAGAAATTCTGCCTTGTATAGCGGGAAGAATAATGGAAAAAGAACTAAAAGCTCTTGAAAAGTTTTTTGTTGCAAAAAACAAGACATTTGTGCTTGGTGGAGCAAAGGTTGAAGAGTGTTTGGATATAATTGATTACTTTCTTAAAAAAAAGAAAGAAGAAGTTAGAGTAGTGTTGCTATCTGGTGTTATAGCAGAACTATTTTTAATATCCAAAGGTTATGAATTGGGAAAAGGAACAAAAGATTTTTTAATAAAAAAAGATTATTTGAAGTTTATACCGCAAATAAAAGAAATCATTCAAAAACATGGAGAAAAAATTGAGCTACCAATAGATTTTGCTGTTGAGGTAAACGGAGGGAGAAAAGAATTTGACTTGGAGGATTTGCCTGTAGAGCAACAAATTTTAGATATAGGAAAAAAGACTGCGCTCAAATATTCAAAAGAAATTGAGGCTTCAGAATTTATAATTTTTAAAGGCCCTGCAGGAGTTTATGAGAAGAAGAATTTTGAATTTGGTACTAAAATTCTTTTAGATGCAATAACAAATTCCAAGGCATTTTCTTTAGCAGGGGGCGGGGATACTCTAACTGCAATAGAAAAATTGAATGTGGATAAAGGCAAATTTTCATACATAAGTCTAGGGGGTGGGGCTTTAATTACATATCTTTCTGGAAAAAATATGCCTGGGATAGAAATATTGAAAAAACTATAACTTCTTTACGATTTCAATTATTATTTTGTTTCTCAGCCCTTGGTCTTTAAATACTTCTTCTATTATCATATTCCTTAATTTTTCTTTGTCTATTGATTCCATTAAAATGTTTGTTATTTTTTCTGTAATTTCTTGACTTGTCTTTGCGCCCTCTACTATAGATTTTATAATTTTTTCATCAACATCTTCCATAGCTATCTATTTAAGATAGATGGTAAAAGATTTATCTTTTACATTAACTCTTTTTAAATGTTAAAATGGGTTTGACGGAAGAAGTATTTGAAATAATAATTTCCAATTTAAAAAAAGATGAAGAGCTGTTTAATGAAGTGGTTAATTTCTTAAACAGACAAGAAAAAAGGGAAGTATTAACTGCTTTTTTAAAGAGGGTTTTAATAGAGGCAAGTGAAAAAATCTATTCTTGAATAGCTTTAGCGAAATCTTCTAAAACATTTGTTGGTTTTTCCGAATTTACAACAGCAGACGCAACCAATATCCCCTTGGTTCCAAGTTTTAAGGCTGCTTTAACATCACTACCAGAGCTGATTCCAGCACCACATAAAACCTTGATTCTGGGATTGATCCTTCTAATTTCATCAACAAACTTTTTCACACTGTAAGCTTTAACCTTTGATATTGCCCTTCCACTTCCAATGAGAAGTGGGTCTTCAAAAGCGATGAAATCTGGACTAAGACGTGCAATTTTTTTTGCCTTTTCCAAGCTTTCTGAGCAAACAACAGAAACCAAGTCGTATTTTCTTGCTATTTCCAAGCATTTTTCAATTCTACTTAAATCAATTTTTTTCTCAGAATGATTTATTATTGTTCCTATTGCCCCAGCTTCTCTTATCGCCATTGCAGTAATGTGTCCAGTATAAGCACCTTCCTCTACAGCATCTATATGTTGTGCAAATACCTTTACCTTAGTTTTTTCAGAAATAGTTTTAATGTCTGTGTATTGTGGGGCCACTGCTATCTCAACACCATATTTTTTAGAAACCATCTCGCACGCTTTAGCAATTTTTAATGCATTCCTTCCCGTTCCTTTCTTATAACATTTAAAATTAACAAGGATTAGCGGAATTTCCATAACATTAATTTAATTCTAAATCAAATAAATAATATGGCAGAAAAAATTACATTGAGCTTGATTAAGGCAGATATAGGAAGTGTTTGTGGCCATCATGTCGTGCACCCAAAACAAATTGAACTTGCAAAAAAGTTGCTCGAGTCTTCTAAGAAAAAAGGCAAGATAATAGATTATTATGTTTTTAATTGTGGCGATGATTTAGAGCTACTATTTACTCATAGGGAAGGAGAAAACAACCCAAAAATTCACGAAATGGCATGGAATGTATTTAAGGAAGTTACCGAAAAGGTTTCAAAAAAACTAAAGCTTTATGCTGCAGGTCAAGACCTTCTAGTAGAAACATTTTCTGGGAACGTAAAAGGAATGGGTCCTGGTGTTGCTGAAATGGAAATAGAAGAGAGGCCATCAGAATCTATTGTTGTTTTTGCTGCTGATAAAACAGAGCCAGGAGCATGGAATTTACCCTTGTATAAAATTTTTGCTGACCCGTCTAATACAGCAGGTCTAATACTTTCTGAAGACATGTCTTACGGATTTACTTTTAGAGTTCTTGATGTGATCGAAGGTAAGTACATAGACTTAAACTGCCCAGAGGACATCTATAACCTCATTTCCTTAATAGGAACGACAGGAAGGTTTGTTGTTGAAAGGGTATTTAGAAGAAAGGATAAAATGCTTGCTGCTGTTGCAAGCACCACAAGACTAAGAATAATCGCTCATCGATATACCGGAAAGGACGACCCAGTTTTGATGATAAGGTTACAACACCAATTCCCTGCTCTTGGGGAAGTTCTTTCAGCATTTGTACCTGCTTATTTAGTTAGTGGAGCAATGCGTGGTTCTCATCGCCTACCACTACTTCCAGTCAGCCTTAAAGATGCAAAATGTTCTTACTGGGACGGTCCACCAAGATGTGTAGCACTTGGTTTTAACTTGTGCGAAGGAAAAATTGTTGGAAAAGGAGATGAACCAGCAGACCTTTTTGACGATCCTGCCTTTGATTATGCAAGACTGAAGGCAATGGAAATTTCTCAGTATATAAGGCAGCATGGCGAATTTGAACCAGCAAGACTTCCAGAAGAAGACTTGGAATATCTTGGTATATCCAAAATAAGAGAAAAATTGAAGGAAAGATGGGTGAAATTGAAGGAGCAGTGAATTAAAAAAGTAAATATAATTTATTCCATACGTTCTGCAAATAGTCTTGATTTAAAATCAGAAATAATTGCCATGAAATTTGCAAATCCGTCTTGGGGAGACGGAAAGCATGAAAAGTATCTATGTACATCACCATCTCCCCACCACTTTGTACATATATAATAAAGATGATCGCTCGTTTGGAGTAGGCGCCAAATTCTTTTAAATTCTTGATTTTTAGATTTTTTTATAATTCCCTCAAGATTTTTTATCTCCTCAAAACAAATTTGTTGCATCCTATTCCCAAGCCAAGCTGAAACATCCCTTTCCATATCAGCCCATGAAGATGTACAAAATTCAAAAACATCTATCTCACCAACAGGATAATTCTTTTTTATGGTTTCAGATGGCGTTGAAAATTGTAATTGTTCGTACTTTAATATTTCATAAGGCAATGCTTTCAAAAACCAAAATATACCAGACTCTGGCCAATGGTGCTCTCCAAATGTTTCATAATCCATGAAAAGGTTTATGCATTGTCCTGGGGTTGCATTTATCCATGCAGCAAACTTGTCTGCTGTCAACGGCCACTGATCCCAATCTTTAGCTGAAAATCTGTAGCCAATGTCGTCGCTTAGCCTATAATTCCTTAATAAAACCCTAATCCTTTTATCTTGTCCTGGGTCATTCGGAAAACAAAACTTCCTTATATAAACATAATTTGGACTTCTCCATCCCAAAATTCTTTCAGCGCCCTCAGTAAAAATTCCTTTAAACCCGAGATCTTCTACAATCTTTGCTATTATATTGTTGTAAATCATTTCTGTATTAACAAAAACTTTTGGCTCTACACCAAAAAATTCCTTCATGGCTTGAGTATGCATCTTAACCTGTTCTACAAACTCTTCTTTTGATTCAAAAAGACTTGATAGGGAATGATAATATGTTTCTCCCAAAAATTCAACGCAACCGGTTCTACCCAATTCCTTAAAGCTTTCAATCACATCTTCATTAAACATCTTACACAGTTCTAAAAAAACCCCAGTTATTGAAAAACTGACTTTGAATTTTTTCTTTTCTCCTTTAAGGTTGTCTATTGCTTCAAGAAGAATCGAGTTGGCGTTTAGATAGCACCTGTTTGCAATTCTGTCAAAAACAAACTTATTCAAACCATGGTTGAAATAATTGTAAAAAATGTTTTCGTTTTTTATGTTTCCGTTTGGCTGAAAATTTGCTATTCTAAATGGCTGATGAACCTTGAAGCAAAGATTTATATCTACCATCTATTCTTATTTAATTTCACCTTAAATAAATTAATTATGGACATACTTGGAGAGGGATTAGATAGTCGTTCTTATATACTTTCAGGAACAAAATCTTTTTTTCACAGATTTTGCAACACAGGATTTAAAAATAAATGGTGTGGTCTTTGGTCTCCGCCCTATAAGTTCTTGGAATATTTTGCTTTTAAGTTAAATGAACAGTGGTTAAGCCCAGAAAACTGTGTGAGTTTTAGCTATGACGAGGCTTCTTCTTCACATTACTTCAATTTGGGGGATATTATAGCAAAAGAATTTTTATTTGTACCAAATAACAAGGGAATGGTTTGTATATTAACGATACAAAACAAATCAGAAGAAAAGAAAAATATAAAGTTGTTTTTAGAAGTTGCAGTTAATATTAGACGGGCGAATGAAAACTGGCATGAAAGAGTGTATAGTACAAAAGTGATAGAAAAAGGAGTTATGGTGAACTCAGAACTTGGCTCTTTTTTCTTTGGTAGCATACCCATAGGAAGAATTGAGTTAATAAATTATTATAAAGAGCACTATCCTTCAGGAGAAAGACAAAGATGTTTTATACCATGCAATTATTATATAGATCTGGTTGTTGATAAAAAATCTAACGAAGATGTGTTTTTCTTTTTTTCTTGTGGAAAAAATGAGGAGGAAGCCCTGAATGAGTATAGTAATACAACAAACTTTTTTGCTTCAGAGTATGTGAAAAAAGAGAAAAAATATTTAGAAATATTTTCAAAGTCAAGGCTTGAAACAGGAATAAATTTTGTGGACCAACTATTCAAATGGAGCATAGTAAGTATAGAAAAGCTTGGTTTTGAGTCCGATTTTGGTTTTGGGTATTTTGCTGGCTATCCTTGGTTTACACAGTTTTGGGGAAGAGACCTTGGATGGATGATTCCTGCTATTGTTGATTATGGAAATTTTGAAGGAGCAAAGGAAAGTTTAGATACGCTCTCGAAATTCCAACGAAAAGGGTGCATACCAAACATAATTTATATGGATGGAAGAGTAGAATATAACTCAGTAGACTCAACTTTACTTTGGATAATTGCTCTCCGACATTACATAAAAAATTCTGGAGATTTAGCGTTTTTGAATGAAAAAATGAAAAATTTGGTAGATGCTTTAAAGTGGTGTGAAAATAGGGAGGAAAACGGTTTTATAAAATCGTATCCAAACGAAACTTGGATGGACAGCATTAATAGAGAAGGGAAGCCAATAGAAGTTCAGGCTTTTTGGATATATGCACTTAAATGTGCTGGTGAGTTGTTTGGTTTAGTTGGCAATTCAGAGTTAAGAAAAAAACTGAAGGAAAAATCTAGAAAGTTAAATTATTTTTTTGAAGAAAATTTTTGGAAGGAGGAAAAGGGATACTATCTTGATAATTTGAATAACAGCATGGAAACGATAAACCCAATTTTTAGTGTATTTTTTGAAGTATCAAAAAGAGAGAAGAAGATTTTGAAAAAAATTGAAGAAGACTTTTTCTCCGATTTTGGGATAGCTTGTGTATCAAGAAAAGATAAAATATACGATCCGAGGGGGTATCATACCGGAAGCGCATGGGGGTGGATTACTGCATTAACAGCGTGCGTTGAATTTAAAAACGATATAGATAAGGCAATGAAAATTTTAAACATTCTTTTTAACAACTTGAATAAAGGATGTGTTGGGGCAATAGGAGAAGCATGGAATTCTGAAGATGGAAGCAGTTTGTTGAAAAAAAATGGTTTTGAGGAAGAGGGGGCATGCTTACAAGGATGGAGTTCGGCCTTAGTTATAAGGTGCATAGACGAATACATGCTTGGAATTAAACCAGATGCAATAACAAATACAATAATTATTTCTCCTTCAATAAAAGATGGGATGAGCGTTTTTAGGAGGAAGAGAATAGGAGAAGATTATGTTGATATAATAATTAAAAGGGAAAAAAATATGTTGGATGTAAGTTATAGAAGTACGTTAGGTAAGGCATACAGGATAATAAAGGTTCCTAATTTATGATTATTCTAAAAGCTTATACAAAACTCCCTTTTTATCGTTTATTATTTCTATCTTGCCTTCTCTTCCTAGCCAGCCAAGCGCACCAAAAACATCATTAATTTTTAGTTGTGTTTCCTTGGCTATAGCTGAAACAGTTAATGGTCCCTTTTCTTTCAAAACACCCCAAACCTTACCAGCATTTAATCCAAATACTTCTTCTGGTTTCATTAATTAGTTTTTATAATCCTTTAAAATAAATTTTTCTATGTTTATCTGGGTTTTCAAGGATGTGTATAAGCTCACTCTTGCTTTTCTTAAAAATTTTTATTGGATTTTCTGATTCCATTCCATCTAAAAATTTAAATTCTCCACCACTATATTTTTTGTTTTTAACAAAACTTATTTTGTCTTTTTCTAAATTGTAAATAACATGAAAAGGAAATCCCCTGTTTTTTACCTTGTTATAGTCATGTCCAGCGTCTTTTGGAACAAAGTTAAATACAAGACAATCCCTTTTATATGATATTATTCTGTGTAAAAAGTTTGGATGGATGAATATTGAATTACCTTCTTTCATATGTATGAAAAAGGTTTTGTAGTTGGTTATGTCGGATAGTTGGAAAAAGCAGTCGTTCTTAATTACATGGTAGGCTTCTCCTTTGTATTTTTCATGGACATGTCCATACGTTAAAAATGGTTCCCCAATTTTTGATGTTGACATTATTCCATGACGAAGAAGTGTAAAGTCGCACGAAAGATTTTTTATTTCAAAATGAAATACTTGATAGACTTCTACATCTCCTTTGTTTTTTAGAAAATTTATTCCATTAGTAATGTCTAGTATGACCCTGTCTTTGACTAGGGCAGATGCAAACCTTTTCCAGCATTCTGGTTTTTTTCTGAATGAAACTTCAATCCTGTCATTTAATTCATTCACTTTTAAACCAAACATATTTACTAATAGATTTTTAGTTTATTAAAACCTCTAAGAAAATTAAATTTATGAGAGTTTTTTACGTCCCTTGGCTTCATTTCCATCAACCACTTGTATGGGACAACAGCAAGCTTATAAGCAATGTTCAAAAAATGATTTTTTCTAAGGATTCAAGAGAAAGATGGGACGGCAAATTAATTTCAAGGGCTTATAAAAATCCTGCAAAATACATTAAACAACTTAGGGAGGAAGGTCATGATGCAAAGATAATGCTGGATTTTTCCGGCATTTTATTAGAAAGCTTGCATGAACTATCTAAACAAGGGTTTTTTGATAAACTTGAAGTAAACGGAGAAAAAATTGGGGATATAATAAAAATCTATAAAGAGGTTTTGAAAAAATTTCCAGATTCAATAGAGATTGCAGGAACCCCATATTCTCATTGCTACTTTCCTTCTACACCAGAAGATGATTGGCGTTTACAAATTGAAGAATGGAAAAAAGTTTTTAAAAAAATTTTTGGAATAAAAGCATTGAAAAGAGTAAGGGGATTTTGGCTTCCAGAAATGGGTGTTCCTGGATTTGAGGATAAACTTTTAAAGTTGATAAGTTTGATAAAGGAAACTGGGTTCGAGTGGATAATTTTGCCTTTACAATGCTTGGAAGGATACGAGAAGCTTTCTTTTGAAGGAAAAATCAAAATTGCATGCCAGCCCCATTTACTCAGAGTTAAGGATGAAACCATAACAACAATATTTAGAATCCCAACATATTTTATAGACCAACAGGCCGGATGTGCTGTAGAGGAGCTCTATAAAAGATTAATTTTTTTAGGGAATGTTTTTGAGAAAATAAGCAAAAAACCTGCATTAGTTGTTCCTGCTAGCGACGGAGAAAATGGAAATGTGATGATGAACGAATTTTTCCCAAAAACCTTTTTACCATTTTTTAAGGAAAAAAAAGATGAAAAAATTTGTTCTCTTTTAGTTTCCGATTTTCTTGATAATTTTTATGAATTGCCACCAAAAAGTGAAATAAAAATTAAGACCTTTGGGTCATCTTGGGTTGGTACACACAAGTTCTGGACGGAAGGAATAGAACGTTCAAAATTAATTGAAAGAAATTATAAACTGAGCAAAAATTTTCATCTCGTCGAAGAAAAATTGAAAATAAAAGGGAAAAAAGAGTTTGAAAATTTGAAGAAACTACTTCTTATATCAGAAACAAGCTGCTACTTGTACTGGGGCACAAGTTTTTGGCTTGAGCAGGGGATGAAAACAATGGAATTTCTTGAAAATAAAATTTCAGAGGTGAAAAAACGGTGAACTTAACTTTTTTTGGAGGGGTTAATGAAATAGGAGGAAATAAAATTTTAATCGAAGAAAAAGACACTAGAATACTTTTAGACTTTGGAATGAGTTTTAATCTATATAAAAAATACTATGCTGAATTTTTGCAACCAAGAAAATGTAATGCACTCTTTGATTACATCGAGTTTGGCTTATTGCCAAAAATAGAAGGAATATATCGTGAAGACTACCTTTTATATTGTGGTTTGAAGTATCCAAATAAACCCCTTGTAGATGCTTTGTTTCTTTCTCATGCACATTTAGACCATTCTGCTTTTCTTCATTTTTTGAGATTAGACATACCCATTTACTGTACAGAAGAAACTTATCTTATTCTTAAAGCTCTAGAAGAAACCTCAGCAAGACCTTTTATGGATTTGGTCAATTTGAAGAAAGATTTTTATTTTATCAAAACTCAAAAAGGAAACTATAAAAGATTGGAAGGAGATGATGCAAAAATAGAAAGAGATTTTGTGATAATGAAACCATTTAAAAAATATTATGTTGGTGGGATAGAAGTTGAGGCTGTACCCGTTGACCATTCCTTGCCCGGTGCAGTGGGGTTTATGGTTTATACTAATTCTGGAAATGTTGCGTATACTGGAGATTTAAGATTTCATGGTAGAAGAAAAGAATTGAGCAGGGAGTTTGTAAAAGTTGCTAAAAAGGCCGACTTAGAACTAATGTTGTGCGAAGGTACAAGGGTGGATGAGAAAGAGAATGTTACAGAAGAGGATGTAGAAGAAAAATCAAAAAACATCATTTTAGAAACTCATGGCCATGTTGTGGTTAATTATCCAATAAGAGATTTAGACAGATTACTAACTTTCTTTGAAGTTGCCAAAGATGTTGATAGAAAACTAGTGGTTAATTTAAAGCAGGCTTTTTTGCTAAAAATTTTTGAAAAATTCGGAATTTATCCAAAATTAAAAGAAGTGGTTGTTTATATTCCAAGAAAAGGTTGGGGGTTGCAAAGTGATGAATTTTTTGTTTATCTTGAAGAGGGGGGTTGGGTGAATGCAAGCAAAACAGGTAAGGATGAAATAATGAAAGATTATGATAAATGGGAGAGAGAATTCTTAGAATTAGAAAATAGAATAACTTATAAGGAAATAAGAGACAACCCAAAAGATTACATTTTTAGATGTGATAATTTTGAATTAAAAGAACTAATAGACATAAAACCGAAAAACGGAGTTTACATAAGGTCTTTAACAGAACCTTTTGATGAAGATATGATAATTGAAGAAAAAAGAGTAAAAAACTGGTTAGAACATTTTAATTTATTGCCAATGCATCACATCCATTCTTCTGGGCATCTTAATGGAAAAGAAATAAGTGAAATAATCAATGAAATTATGCCAAGGAAATTAATACCCATTCATACAAAGAATCCTGGTGGGTTCGAAAGAATTGTAGATAGGGACATTAAGATTGAGTATGCCAAATTAAAATACGAATAATACAGTTTCGTCTTTTTATCAAGACCTTACTTATTTTGCTTTTGGGCATTAAAAATCTTAACACAAACTATTTTTTATTGTTTATCATTAATTTTTATATTATTTTTATCTACTAATGTTAAATATTAAAAATCAAATTTTTTCTAGAGAAAGTAATAATTTTATAAAGAAATTGAGTTAAATTTAAATATTGATATAATGAGGATAGCTATATTTTCCTGGGAGTCTTTACACTCGATTTCTGTTGGTGGGTTGGCACTTCATGTTACAGAGCTTGCAGCTGCATTGGAGAGAAAGGGGAACGAAGTTCATGTTTTTACTAGAATAGCACCTAATCAAAAGCTCTACGAAGTTATAGATGATGTACATTATCATAGATGTCCTTTCGGTTTTAACTCAGACTTGATACAAGAGATGAATAACATGAGTAGATCAATGGCACATTTCTTTTTTGAAACAGAAAATGTGGCAGGAAATTTTGACATAATTCATGGCCATGATTGGCATGTAGTAAACGCGT
Source organism: Candidatus Aenigmatarchaeota archaeon (assembly GCA_039091335.1). Classification (GTDB taxonomy): domain Archaea; phylum Aenigmatarchaeota; class Aenigmatarchaeia; order CG10238-14; family SCSR01; genus JAWCME01. The sequence goes on from JAWCME010000002.1 coordinate 53,121, forward strand.
TGGACGAAATTAAAAAAACTAGGAACAAAAAAATAATTTTTACTCTCCATTCAAACCAATTTGGAAGAGATGGAAATCACTTTCACGACGGGACTGCAAGAACAATAACAAACATAGAGTGGTACGGAACATATATTGCTGATAGAATAATAGTTTGTTCTTATGCGATGAAAGAAGAGACAAAGTGGTTACACCGTGTCCCAGAAGAAAAAATAAGGGTAATTCCAAACGGAATTTGGGTAAGGGATTTTGATGGTTTTATAGACCCATGGAAGGATGCAAAAGCAAAGTATGGAATTGGTCCCCTAGACCCCCTAGTTCTTTTTGTCGGAAGGATGACTTACCAGAAGGGTGTAGATTTTCTTTTAGAAGCTATACCAGATGTTTTAAAAGACTATCCACAGGCAAAATTTGTTTTTGTTGGAGATGGTTATATGAAAAACCAGCTTGAAAATAGGGCAAAAGAATTAAGGATAAGTCATGCAGTAAGGTTTACTGGTTATATTTCAAACGAGGAAAAAACAAATCTGATGAAAGCAAGCGAATGTATTGTAGTTCCAAGTAGGAATGAACCGTTTGGAATTGTTGTATTAGAGGCATGGGCATGTGGCAAGCCGGTAATCTCTACTCATGGCACAGGAGCAGGAGAAATTATTTGGCACGAAGTTACAGGACTAAAAGTCTACCAAAACCCTAACTCTATAGCATGGGGGATAAAATATATTCTATCAAATCCAGAAAAAGCAAGGTGGATGGGTAGTAATGGTAGATTTGCTGCCGAAAATGTTTTTAATTGGGATAAAGTTGCTGAACAAACCATAGAAGTTTATAAGGAGGTATTGAGATGAAGTGTTGGTTTTGCGAAAAAGAGGCAAGAGGGATATGTATAGCATGCGGAAGAGCGGTTTGTCACGAGCATGGATATAAGCTGGATGAATTCACACATGCAAAATCGGACACAAGCACAGGGTTTGCAAGCTATTTTAAGGCATTTAATGTGTTGAAATGTAAAGATTGCAAGATAGAATGGGAAAGTTGGGAACAAGGAAAGAAGATTTTAAAATGAGCGTCTAGATAAAAAATAAACTTAAAGTTAATTTATAAATTTTTTATAGTATTCTATTGTTTTTTCAATACCCTCTTCCAATTTAACCTTGGCTTCAAAGTTAAGAACCTCTTTTGCTTTTTTAGTATCAGCTAAAGTGTGATAAACATAATTTTTAATCGGGTTTTTGATATAACTTGGGGTAATGTTTTTTCCCAATTTTTTATTTAAAATTTCTACAATAGAATTAAAACTCAAATTCTTTCCAGAACCAACATTTATTATTTCAAAATTTATATCCTTCTCCATTGCAAGCATATTGGCTTTTACCACGTCCTCAATAAATATAAAATCTCTTGATTGCGTACCATCGCCATAAATTGTCGGTCTTTTGTTTTTTAACATGCGCCATAGGAATTGAGATATTATGTTTGCAAATCTTCCTTTAAACTCTTCTCCTGGACCATAAACACTAAATAACCTTAATATTATACACTCCATTCCATAAAACTTGTTATATAACTCAGCAAACCTTTCTATTGCTATTCTCGTTTCTGTATAAAAATCTGTTACAATAGGACTCATATCCTCTTTCCATGGAGTTGGTAGTCCATTATATACGCTAGAAGAAGAGCTTAGTATAACTTTGCTCCCATTCTTTCTTGCGAGCTCAAATAGCGAAATAGAATCTTTTATTGAATTTTGAATTAAATTTTTGTTCTTTACATACATCTGAGATGAAGATGGAATTCCGTAATGGAACATTACATCAAAACTTGGTAATTTAAAATTTGAAATTTTCCCAATACTTCCTTTTAAAAAATTAATTTCCATTCCTTCCAAATTTTTTGTTGAGCCCGTATGAAGGTTGTCTATCACAAAAACTTCATGTCCCATATTAAATAGTTTTCTGACGATGTGTGAGCCTATAAAACCTGCACCACCAGTAACTAAAACCCGCATTATTTTTACCATTTGTTTTTTAAAAAATTTATTATTTCTTTTTCTTCTGGAAACCTTTTTTTACCAAATTTTGTTGTTGATAAGGCGCCAGCAGCATTTGCAAATTTTCCACAATCTTTCAAGCTTAAACCAGATAAAAATGCCTTTATGAAGCCCGCATCAAAAATGTCACCTGCACCAGTGGTTTGTATAGCTTTAACTTTAAATCCCTTAACAAAAAATATTTCAGAGTCCCTACCAATCATACACCCCATTCTACCAAGTTTTAAAGCAACTATCCCCTTACAATAGTCCAATAGTCTTGAAATTATCTCCTTTGGTTCAGAAAGTTTTGTTATTGCTTTTCCCTCTTCATAATCAGGAAAGAAAAAATCTGTTATTCCCAATATTTTTATAACATCTTTTACTCTTCCACTTGGCCAGTTCCTTGGATCCCAATTCGGATCTAAGCTAGTTTTCATGTTCTTTTTTCTCGCCTGTTTGAAAATTTCATAAACATCCTTTCTCAGGCTCTCAAGTAAATTAAACCCACCCATGTGTAAAATTTTTCCTTCTATTTCTTTAAGAGAAAAATCCTTTCTTGATAAATTTGAGTTGCTCCCCCCGAAAGTTATCATTGCCCTTTTCATATCTTCAAAAGTTAAAGAAATTGTTATTCCCGCTTCTTCACATTCAACCCTCTTTATTTTTGTTTCCACACAAGCTTTCTTAATTTCTTTGATTAAAAACTCAGAGACGAAATCATATCCCAGGCGTCCTATGAAACGTGTTTTGAGTCCAAGCTTGGAGCAAGCCGAAGCAAAAATAGCAGAAGAGCCCCCAAGTTGAACTATCAATTTAGGTATTGTTGTCTGTTTGTCTTTTTCAGGATAATTTTTCAAGGGAAGAGAAATAATATCGAGGTTTATATCACCAATCACACTCAAATCCATATAATTTATTTAGGATATTGAAACTAAATTTAGTTTTATGAATGAAAATTTAAAACCAACTGTCTTGCTTGTTTCTGCTGAGCTTAAGAGTTTCAAGTCAAGGGCAGGGGGGCTGGGTCCTGCTGTTGAAGAACTTGCTTATGCTTTGAGTAAATTTGGATGTAAAGTAAGTGTAGTGAGCTTGCTCTACAAGTACAAAAGGAATGAAAGGGATGAAATTGAAGAAATAGATTACACTGACATTCCTTTAGAAGATTTAGCAACTATAAGTTTTTGGGTAAGTAATGAAAAAGTGAGCGCTAATATCAAGAGAGTTGAAAAAAATGGAGTTACATTCTACTTTTTAGAGAATGAAAGATTTGCAAATCTTTTGTACGAAGGAGACGGACTTAAGAGAGCAATTTTCCTGGGAAGAGGGACTTTAGATTTAGTAAAACTTTTGGACGGTATTGAGGTGGTTCACCTAAACGATGCCCATACAGGCTTAATTCCAGTTTTCTTTAAGGCTGAATATAGATATCATGGTGACCCCAAGCTTAAAAATTTGAAATTTGTCTATACAATCCATAATGCTGGGAAAGCATACCAACAAATCTTTGATGGTGAAAGATTTTGGGAGTTGGGAATAGGAGAAGAATGGAGGGAAAAAGTAACATGGGAAGGGAAAATCAACTTAACTTATGCTGCTGTAGTCCTTTCAGATATCTGTAATACAGTTAGTCCAGACTATGCTAACACTTTGCTGAAAAATGGCGAAGGCCTGGCTGAAATTTTCAGGTCTAAGAAGGTTTTTGGAATTACCAATGGTATAGATGTAGATTACTGGATGATGCCTGAATTCAAAGATGTGAAATCGATAAAGGCCCTGAAAGAAAAGAAGAAGAAAGCTAAGATTGAATTGCTAAAAGAAGTAGAGAAGATAAAAGGTGATAGGCTTTCTGAAGAAAAACTCACAATAGTAATACCAAGGAGGTTTGCTGACCAAAAAGGTTTTGAAATTTTCTTAAATCATGTTGATGAAATAGTGAAAGATAGGGAAGAGGGTGGTATAGGAGCCCAAATCATAATTCTTGGTAGGGCTGCTCTAGGAGACCCAATAGGAAGAAGATGGGTAGAGGTGTGTAAAAAACTTGATGAAGAGTTAGATAATAAATTTGTTTTCATATATGGTTTCAATGAAGAGCTTGCTAAGAAGATGTACTGGGGAGGGGATTTGATTATTTATCCGTCTCTACCAGAAAAAGAGCCTTGTGGCACAGGATATATGATGGCCAGTATCAATGGTACATTAACTCTTGGAACTGATACAGGTGGTATGGTTGATAAAATTATAGATTTTAAGAACGGGTTTAAAATTGGGAAGGAAAATTATTCTTGGGAAGCATTTTTTGAAAAACTGAAAAAAATCTCAGAGTTATTTTATGAAAAAAAAGGAGACTGGAATAAAATTGTCTGGGCCGCTTTCAACACAGATGTTGACATAAATAAGGTTGCTAAAGAATACTTAACAAAATTATATTTTCCAGCGCTAAAAAAATAATATGAGAATCGCTTTCTTTTCTTGGGAGTATCCACCCTTCTTGGTGGGTGGTCTTGGAACTTACTCTTTTAACATGGTTAAAAAATATGTTGAAAGGGGAAATGAAGTTTCAGTTTTTACAATGAATTTTAATTCAAAAGAATTTGAAGAAAAAAATGGGATAAAAATCTATAGGCCTTTTTATCCGGATAGTTCAAAGGCAATTTCAATTTTTGCTAATTTTGACATACTAAGCTGGGGTGAAAACATCAAACTCTTTTCAGACATTTTCAACTACAACCTTCTCTCAGCCAAGAAGTTCATCGAAGTTTCAAAAAAAGAAAAGTTCGATGTAATAGCGATACACGACTGGATTTCAGCCTTTTCTGGGCTCATGCTTAAACAAACCAAAATTCCAACAGTTTTTCACTTACATTCTGTGGAAGAAGTGAGAAACTACTTTGGTTCAGAAACTTTGAAAAGGTTGGAAAGGGAGATGGCAAAAGAAGCGGAGAAGATAATTACCGTTTCTGAATCCATGAAAAATTTTTTGAGTTCAATAGGGTATGAAAGAGAAAAAATTTCAGTTTGTTGGAATGGAGCCGACCCTGAAGTTTTAGACCCTAAAAAAGTTGATTTTGATTTGGTAGAAAAATTGAGGGAAAAGTACAACCTTCGAGAAGAGAGAGTTATTTTCTTTATCGGTAGACTTACATGGTTCAAGGGAATTTTTAATCTAGTCAAAGCAATGCCCATTGTATTGAAAGAATTTCCAGAAACAAAATTGATAATGGTAGGAATCGGTGAAGTGAAATTTCTAATGGATTTGGTAAAAAATCTATGTTTGGAAAAAAAAGTAGTTCTAGTTAACAAGTGGTTGAAAGACGAAGAAAAACTTGCTCATTTTGCTTTAGCCGATGTTTGCGTTTTTCCAAGCATAAACGAGCCTTTTGGTATAGTTGCTTCTGAGGCCATGGCAATGGAAAAACCAGTTGTGGTGGGAGCTTCGGGAGTTTCTGGTTTCAAAGAACAAGTTGTTCCGGCTGGAGAAAAAAGAACGGGCGTGCATGTTGATGGTAATAGTCCAGAAGAAACAAAAAAATGGGGAAAGAATGGAAGAAAGCTAGTTTTGGAAAAATTCAATTTTGATGTAGCTTCAGATAGAACATTATCAATTTATGAAGATTTAATCAAATAATAATTGATGTCAAGAATAATAAGCATAATTTCTGGAAAGGGCGGAGTTGGAAAAACAACCTTAACTGCAAATCTTGGGGTGGCGCTGGCAAAATTTGGAAAAAGAGTGGTAGCAGTAGATTGTAATCTAACCACATCTCATCTTGGTTTTTATTTTGGTTTGTATTATTATTCAAAAACATTGAATCATGTTTTAAAAGGAGAGGCCGCTGTTTCTGACACAATCTACAATTTTTATCCAAATTTTTCGATTATTCCAGCTTCTCTCTCATTAGAAGATTTGGTTGGGGTTGAAATCTCTCAACTCAAGCCATCTTTGGATGAACTTTCCTCAAAGAACGATATAATTTTGCTAGATTCTGCTCCTGGAATTGGAAGGGAGGCTTTAAGTGTTTTAACAATAAGCAAAGAGGCAATTTTTGTTGCAACCCCAAACATACCATCTATTGCAGATGTTATGAAATGTAGTAAGTTAGTAAAAGAATTGGAAGTTGAGCCTATAGGAATTGTATTGAACATGGTAAAGAAAAATTCAACCGAACTAAGCGAAACGGAGGTTGAAGAATTAACAAACCTTCCGATACTTGCAAAAATACCATACGATAAGAATGTGGAAAAGAGCTTAAAATTAGGTTTACCTTTGATTTATGTTAAGCCATATTCTCCTGCAAGTGTGGAAATAACAAATTTGGCAGCGCTTCTATTAGGAGAAAAGCCTTTAAAAAAAGGATTTTTCCATAGGATAATATCAACATTTAGGTCAGCTATAAATTTTTAAAAGCAATAATTTAAAAAATGGAAATTACTGTTTTGAAAGAAAAAGATAATCAATTATTGAAAAGAAAGGAAATTTTACTAGAGTTAAGTCATTTATCACAACCAACCCCAAAAAAAGAAGAAGTAAAAGAAAAAGTAGCTTCTTTGTATAACGTAGAAAAGGATAGGGTATTTGTCCAATACATATTTACAAAAAAAGGGATACCTAAATCAATAGCTAAGGTTAAAATAGAGGAGGGGAAGGTTGAAACACAAACAAGTTAGACAAGCAGATTTTTTTGCAGTAGAAGAAGGAAAAATAAATAGAAAATTGAGAAGTTGCCCTAGGTGCGGAAGCGGTGTTTTTATGGCCGAGCATGAACAGGAAGGAAAGAAAAGATACTATTGTGGAAAGTGCCGTATGACCATTTGGGAATAAAATTAAATTGGTTCTGCTAAAAACCCCTTTTCAACTTTTGTTATTTTTACTCTAACTTTTGTCCTTGGTTTTTTGATTCCGGAAGACCAGATGAGTTCACTCAATCTCTTGTCAATCTTAACTTCTCCTTTGACCTTTTCTTCTAACTCCTTTTTAATAATTTTCATCGCTTCCTTAGCTCTTTTCCAGTTCGGTGTTTTAACCAAACCTTTTCTTATGTTTATGGTTAGTATTTTTTCCTCAACCATATTCTTTTATTTTATGAATTAGCTTAAAAAGGTATTGAAACTTCTTCAAAAACTTTATCTATTAAAAAAAACAAAAGAAAAAATATGAAAGGAATAAGCGCAATGATTGCTGTAGTTCTTCTAATAGCATTCACAGTAGCAGTAGGGGGACTAATAAGCGTTTGGTTCACAACATTCACAAGAACAACAACAAGTGGTGTAGAAGCAGCAACAACAAACCAAACAAGATGTGCAGGTGCATATATAAAAGTAGACAGTGTCAAATCTCTTGGCGATTATGTTGGTATCGATAATACTAATACTACGGTAATATATTCAAATCCCTCCCCACATACAATATCCTCCATTTCAATAATCTCAAATGGTGGAGAAAGTTTTGTTGGAACAACAACTTCGCTAGAACCTTCTGGAATAGGAAAATCCTATCTTAACCTTTCCTCTGGAACATCAGTAATTTTAAAAGGACTATGCCTAGCTTCAGTTCCAGTAGAAGGAAGCTGCAAAGTTGGAGAAGTTTGTTGGCAAATTTGATTTTATATTTTAATCCTTTTCCTGTTTACTCTAATTCTTCTTGTTCTGGCTCTCTTTAACCCAAATTTTTTTATATCGGCCCATCTTGGAGCTTGCTTTACTTTCATTATTGCTCCAAGTTTAATCTTCTTAGCAATATTTTTTTTACTCATAAAATCACTAACTCCCTTATTTCCTTGCTTTTTTCTATTGCCATCTCAATCATCTTTTCTATGTCTTCTGGGGACAATTCCTCATTTCCTTGTTTTTGAATAGAGCAGATCTTATCATCGTCCCTTACACATACCGCCAGCTTCGCATTGATAACATTTTCTTCTTCAAAATTTGGATCAACTAAAAATCTTTCTTTGATTTTTGCCACACTGATATTTATTGGTTTAAAAACAACAGGCAAACTTTTTTCAAACTCTCCCCTAACTATTTTATCTCCCTCAAGTCTTGGTATTTTTGTGTTTAAAAGGGCAGCAACACTTGCCAAGGCCGAGGCATCAAGCAAATTTCCATGATGATTGAGGATATGGATGTCTATAAATACACCCCAAACCATTTTCCCTGGCTCTAAACAAATCTTTTCAAGTTCTATTGCCTTTGATTCCCTTATTCCCCTATCAACAATTCTCGCAAGCTCTATTGCGTCTTCTCCTGGTGGGCCTAACTCAAAATCAGGAGAAGCGAGTGGTGTGAATTCTGCACTGACGGATAAAACCCCATGCTCAGGAGAATCAGGAAAGGGCTGTGTTATATCAAGCTTAACTCCTGCCATAACCTCTGTTTCACCCATTTTAACAAGTGCAGAGCCTTCAGCTTTTTTAATTATCCCTGTTTTTATTTCTATTTTTCTAAATTGGTCAAAAGACCTACCATCCACTCTTTTACCTTTTTCTAATAATTCTATTGTATAATTTTCCATTACAATCTACCATACTTTTCTTTCAAAACCTTTTTTTGTATTTCATATATTTTTTTGCAAGACTCTGTCCCCATTTCTATAAGTTTCTTAATCTCTTCTCTTGTTAGAATTCCGTCCATCTGTAATAGTGTTATTTTATTTTTTGTTGGTAATATCGCAAACGCAACATCTGCCTCAGAGTGTTGGTCTTCTATGCCAGAGAGGTCAACTATGAGCTTATCGTCTATCTTTCCGATAGAGCATGCTGCCACCAAATCTTTCATAGGAATTCCTGCATCAGCAAGTGCTAGGCTAGCAGCATTTAATCCAGTAACACGAGTTGAGCCGTCTGCCTGTAAAACTTCTATAAAAACATCTATAACCGCCCTTGGAAATTCTTCAAGAAATATTACCGGTTCAAGTGCAAGCCTCACAACTTTTGAGATTTCTGTGCTTCTTCTATCTGGTCCAGGGCTTTTCCTTTCATCTACACTAAATGGTGCCATGTTATATCTACACCTCAAAATACATTTCTCCGGCTCCCTAAGATGCTCCGGAAAAAGTGCTTTTGGTCCGTACACAGAAGCAATAACTATGGTATTACCAAACCTTACCATGGCAGAACCATCTGCCCTAGAAACAGCATCTAGTTTTATCTCTATCTCTCTCATCTCTTCCGGTAATCTTCCATCAAGTCTTTTCCCCTCTTTTATCAACTCTACTTTCATTCGCTCAACATCCTCTCTATTTTTTCGGTCAACCCAATTAAATGAGACTCCTTCTCTATCGTTAAAATTGCCTCTATAACTTTCGCTTTATTCACCCCATTTATCCAAACTATTCCATTTTGACCAGCTATAATCTCACATCCACTCTTAGATTTAAGTATTGTTATCATACTTCCTCCCCTTCCTATTACTCTTGGTATTTTTGTTGGGGTGATTTTTATAGTAGTTCCTCCATATAACTTTCTTGCGCCTATAGTTTTCATACTTATTGTAACGGTTTTGTTTTTTGCTACTTTTGATATCTTGCAATATATAAGCTCTCCCAAGTCATAATATCTACTAATATCTGTTTTGAGGATGTCAACATATTCTCCCACAGCTTCGCTGATAGGAAGGAATGCAGTATAAGGCGAATTTATGTCAACGACCCAGCCAGAAGTTTGTATGTCGCTTATTGTTCCAATAACCATATCTCCAACAGATGGAATATAAACTCCAGAAAGTGCCACTACTGTTATTTCGTTTTCAGTTATCTTTGGTATTCCAAGAACCTTTGCAAAAACCTCTTCTCCTTCAGCATAAGCACCTCTTCCAATTCTCCTTCCTTTCCTTTCTCCTATTTTTTCTCCGGGCAATACTATCTCTCTAACTTCCATATTCTTCCCTCTTTACTATTTTTAGTTCAAAGTCACCATGAGTAATTGAAGAAATTTTTTGAAAAAGTTCGTCTTTAATACCAGCCAAAACTTGTAGGCTAACTTTTAAACTTCCGTCATTCAACCAAGTCTCTGATAATAAATTACCATAATTCCTTAGAAAAGAATAACCTTTTCCAGCATATTGAGCAGGAATTTTTATCTCCAGAGTTAGTTTTTGAAAGCTTATTGGTATGACTGTTTTTATTGCTTTCACCACATTATCAACCTGTTGCTCTGCATCAAGAAAAGGGTCTATGTTTATTCCAACCTTTTCTATTGCGCTTAATATTCTCTGAGGAGGATGTGGGGAGTTTGTTTGTGGGTTTATCCCTCTTCTTGAAATTATGTCTGCTATTTGGTTTTTTTTAGTTTTAATCATTTCCCTTCTTTGTTCTGTTGTAAGTTGTATCTCTCCTTCCTTTATTATTTTTTCTGCAACTTTAAGCACATCGGTTGTGCCAAAAACATTTTGCAATTCTGATTCCGGAATAGTTTCAGTGCTTCTAACATCACGATATATTGCCGGATATGCAAGTACATCTTCTATCAAAACCTTCTCCCCCTTCTTTAGTCCTAAGGCTTTGTAAGGATCTACCAACACCTCAAATTTTTTTCCAGAGCGATGTAGTCTAGCAATAACCGCCTTCTCTATGCTTACAGTCAAACCATCACTTAATTTTTTCCGTCTCTTCTCTACTTAACTTTCTAAATTTTCCATCCTTTTCTATTATTGCAATATCTATACTCTCTTCTTTTCCAATTTTTTCTGATTTTGATAGAATATCAATTGCAAGTCTTATTGCTTCCTTTCTGTCCATTCCCTCCCTCCATTTCTGTCTCAATGTTTTGTTTGCTAGCGTCCCACCCCTTCCTATGCCGTATGCCTTCCACTCATAAAGCATACCAGAAGGATCTGATTCTATTAGATGCGCTCCAGTTTTGTCAACACCTCCAATAAGAATGGTTGTTCCAAAGGGTCTTAGTCCTGCATATAATGTGGAGAGTTGCATTCTATCACCTATTGCCCTTGCAATACCCCAAACATCTATAGGTTCTTCATAGGTTATTTTATGTACTTGTGCCTTTATTCTTGCTTGGTTTATCAAAACCCTAGCATCAGCTAACAACCCAGCTGAGACAGAACCTATGTGTTCATCTATCTGGAATATCTTCTCCACGGATTCTGAAACGATTAATGTGCCTGTTGGCTTTATTGTTGCAAGTAGCACACCGTCCTTAAAGATAATTCCAAGGCAAGTTGTTCCTCTTTTGACAGCTTCTTTTGCATATTCTACTTGAAATAGTCTTCCGTCTGGGGAGAAGACAGCAATTGTTCTATCATAACCCATATGAGCAACCTTCAGCTATTAGCTGAAGGTTAATACTCTGGAAGTATTTGTGGTGGCATTATTCATCACCTCATTTTTCTCCTAATCATAATAATCAATTTATTTTTATTAGTTTTTCATGTTTTAAAATGTATGCTATAAACCCAAGGATTTTATTGTTCCAGATACTTTTAATATTTTAAAAATTACCCTTGAGTCTCCTAGTCTTGAGATAAGACCTAAACAAGAAATAACTTTTTGCACAGATTTGTTATTGCACTTTATTACTCCAACTTGTTCTTTTTCCTTATACAAATTCTTTATTATCCACAAAGAAGTTTGAGAAAAGCCATGCTCTCCAAAAAACTCTAAGCAGGAATTAATTATTGCGTGTTCTAAATCAGAATAGACTATTGGTTCTTCGGAAATAACCTTAAATTTTATGTATCTTTCTTTTTCCCTTAGCGTGGGCAACAAATTCTTTAGTTTTTTCATTTTTTTCTCCTCATAATATCTATCAAAATTTTTCTATGGTCAAAACCGAGATTTAGTTTTAAAGCCTCTTTTATTGGAAAAAAATCAACTTCTTCTGCTTCTCTTCTCGCTTTAACTCTATTTCCTATGGGTTTACAAAAGTATGCAATAGATATAACATGTCCTCTTGGGTCACGATTAGGAGAATCATAAATACCAATTAAATCCAGAATTTTTACTTCAAGTCCAGTTTCTTCTTTAACCTCTCTTATGCATGCCTCTTTTGTTTTTTCCCCAGGAATAACAAATCCTCCCGGAAGCGCATAACTCCCTTTAAACGGTTGTGTTTTTCTTTTCAATAAAAGCACTCTTCCTCTATGAATAACAACAGCATCTACAGCCACAGGCACGGTTGGTCTTGTTACTTTTATTGCAGACATTCTCATCTCACTATCTTTACTCCAGGCATAATCCATTTTTCATCCTTCCTCTCTTCAATCATCTTAATAATATTACTTGGAATATTTGTTATTGCATCCTTTGCTTCTTTATATTCTAGGCCAAGCTGACAAGCCATTGATACCAAGCATTCTGGGGCCCTAAGTTCCCAGCAAGATATTGCACCAGAGCAAAGTATTATTTTTGCACCAAACTTTTTTGCTAAAAAAACATTCTGTGCAATATTTTTTAATACGATACTCCTATTCCTTTTTGTAGATAGAAGAATTTCTCTAAAGTTTATTTCTATTGCTACATTATTCTCTGCAGCCAGTCTTACTGAAACATGGTCAAGCCCGGAATCATTTCTATTGTATTCGGGATGTGTCAAAATATCAACTTCTGGCGTCCCACACGCCTTTCTGTTTAAATTTAAATCCCCTCCTCTTGCCAGTAGAATATCAAACTCTCTTCTTCTATTTGCTAATTGTATCAATTCCTTTATGTTTCTGGCTTCAAAACCTAGTAGAATTTTTATTTTGGTTTTTTCTTCAACTCTTTTGATTTCAGCTTTTAATATTTCCTCCTCTTCCTTTCTAAGAGGATAAGAAGTAAAACAAATTCCACAATATCCCAATTCTTTTGCCATGGACGCCAATTCTTCTAGGCTAGACTCACCACCTGAGAATGCACTATGTACATGTAAGTCATACGCCTTCATAATTATCTTGGTTTTGTTTTAAACTTAAATTTGACTACTTTTTTCTTGATTTTTTGGCAGCAGCAGTTAATCCCCTTAAAGCCCTTTTTCTATGTGCAGGTAGAGATATCCAATTAATCTTTGGGTCTTTAATTATATTTGGATTTTTAGGGTCTACAAGCAAACATTCAAACCATTTATACATACCATCTTCACCCACATAGTAGCTTCCAATTACTTCAAGGTTCGGGAATTTTCTGTTCGCTTTCTGTTCGGCTATTGCTTGTAAAGATTGTTTTGGTGTAAATTTTACTAGTCCTGACTTCGACGGTTTCCTTCCTCTCCTTCCATAAAGTTTTCTCCTTCTTCCTCCCTTCCTTACTTTTACTCTAGCTACTACATATCCCTTCTTGGCTTTATATCCCAATTCCCTTGCTCTATCGAGACGAGTTGGCTTTTCTATTTTTTCTACTGTATGCTGCCTTCTCCATTCTATTAATTTTTCCTTTAACTCTTTCTTCCAATTTTCCTTTATATAATGATACATTCCTTTGACCATGGTTTCACTTTACATTAACTTTATATATATTACAGATTAAATTGTTTTAAAGGTGAAGTATGCATCCAATAGGTAAAATAATAGTAGGAGCAATCCTGATGATAGGTAGTGTATACTACATTTTCCGAGGAATACCAGGTATGTTTGAACCAGCACTTCCTGCTTTGATAGTAGTATTAAATGGAGCAATTCCACCATTCGTTTTCCTTATAGGACTTTTCATAGTATGGCTAGAATTAGACGAGCTTAGAATAGAGAGGGAACTGAAGCAGGAAGAAAAGAAGGCAAGAGCAAAAAGAAAGAGATAAGTCCTTTCATTTTTAAATTTTATTAGTACTATTTTTTAAAGGTAAGTTTATGGGTATTCAGCTAACAGGAATTATTCCAAAAAAAGAAATAGATTTGAATTCTCTTTCTGGAAAAAAAATTGGAATAGACGGGTATAATGCAGCATATCAGTTTTTAAGCATTATTAGGCAAAGACCAACAGGAGAATTTCTAAGGGATTCGAAAGGAAACATAACCTCTCATCTAAGTGGAATATTCTATAGGACTGCAATACTTATAGAGGCAGGAATAAAGCCTTTATATGTTTGGGATGGAGAACCACCAGAATTCAAGAAGAGAGTTGTGGAAGAAAGAGTTGAAAGAAGAGAAGAGGCAAGAAAAAAATGGATGGAAGCATTAGAAAAGGGAGAAGAGGCAATGCCATATGCTCAGGCCGCAGTAATGCTTACAAAAGAGATAATTGAAGAATCAAAGAAACTTTTGGAATACATGGGTATACCTTCTATTCAAGCAAAAAGCGAAGGTGAAGCTCAGCTTGCGTTTCTAGCGAAAAAAGGAGAAATATGGGCATCAGCTTCTCAAGACTGGGACAGTATTTTGTTTGGTTCGCCAAGACTTTTAAGGAATTTATCAATTACAGGGAAAAGAAAACTTCCAAGAAAAGAAGTATACATAGAAATTAAACCAGAGATAGTAGAGCTTGATTTTGTTCTCTCGAGTTTGGGGATAACAAGAGAACAACTTGTTATGATTGGAATTTTAATAGGGACAGATTATAATCCCGGGGGGGTTGAGGGGTTTGGACCAAAAAAGGCCTTAAGCCTTGTAAAGGAATGTAAAAGTTTGGATGAAATACTTAAAAGGATAGAATGGAAGTTTGAAGTTGGGGCTGAAGATATATACAACTTCTTTATGCACCCACCTGTTAATGAAAAATATAAAATACAATTTAAAGAGCCGAACAAGGAAAAGATAATTGAATTTATGGTAGAAGAGCATGACTTTTCAAGAGAAAGGGTAGAAAAGGTGGTTGATAAGCTTCAGCAATCCTTTGCTACAGGAACACAGGCTAGTTTGAAAGGATGGTTAAAATAAATTTAGAAAGATAAATTATTTTCATGGAATTAGAAAAAATAATCTCTATCGCAAAGTCAAGAGGGTTCTTTTGGCCATCTTTTGAAATCTACGGAGGAGTTGCTGGGTTTTGGGACTATGGTCCACTGGGATGTGTTTTAAAAAGGAAGTTTGAAAATTTTTGGATAGATTTTTTTGGAAAAAAAGAGGGGTTTGTAGAAGTAGAGACACCATCTTTAATGCCAAAAGAAGTTTTTGTTGCTTCTAAACATTTAGAAAAATTTGTAGATCCGATAACGAGATGTAAGAGATGCAACTCAGTATACAGGGCAGACCACCTTATTCAAGAAAAGTTAAAGTTGAGTAAAGAGGAAACAGAAGGTCTTAGTTTGGAAAAGCTTTCGGAGATCATAGAAAAAAATAAGATAAAATGCAAATGTGGTGGAGAGTTAAGAAAAGTAGAATTTTTTAACATGATGTTTAAAACAATTGTCGGGACTCAGAAAGAATTTTTTCTTCGTCCAGAAACAGCACAAGGCCAGTTCTTATGTTTCAAAAGGGTTTTTGAGTTGCAAGGAAGGAAACTTCCTCTTGGAATAATTCAAATAGGGAAAGCTTTCAGGAATGAAATATCCCCTAGACAGGGAATAATAAGGCTAAGAGAGTTTACCCAAGCCGAGGCAGAAGTATTCTTTGATGAGGAAGAAATTAATGAGTTTGAAAAATTTGAAGAAATAAAAGATTATGAGTTGAATTTGTTCACACTTAAAAACAGGAAAGAAGAAAAAATTTTAAAAATTAAAGCAAGTGAAATAGTTAGAAAAAAAATATTGCCAAAGCTTATTGTTTATTTTATGGCAAAAGTCCAACAATTTTTTGAAATTCTTGGCATTCCAAGAGAAAGTATGCGTTTCAAGGAAATGTCGAATGAAGAAAAACCGTTTTATACAAGATACGCTTGGGACCTTGAAATATTTACCAAAGCATTTGGTTGGGTTGAGTGCGTCGCAAACAACTACAGGACAGACTGGGATCTTTCTGGTCATATGAACATGAGCAGAGAAGATTTAAGGGTTTTTAAAGATGGAAAAAAATTTTTACCCCATGTTTGGGAAATTTCTTTTGGTATTGATAGACCAATCTACTGTCTTTTTGAGCATTGGCTTACAGAAATTAAAGATAGGGTTGTGTTGAGAATTCCTCCGAAACTTGCTCCATTTGATGTAGCCGTTTTTCCTTTGGTTGCAAAGAACGGTCTTAACGCAAAGGCAAAAGAGGTTTTTAAACTACTTTTTGAAAGAGGGTTTAACGTGAAGTATGAAGAAAAGGACTCAATAGGAAGAAGGTATTATAGGGAAGATATGGGAGGTACGCCGTATTGTGTTACTGTAGATTATGAAAGCATGGAAAAGGAAGATGTAACAATAAGAGAAAGGGATTCAAGTGCACAAGTGAGGGTTAAAATAAAGGATTTACCTGAAATTCTTAGAAGATTGTTAGAAAAAGAGTTGGAGTTTAGTGGTGCTGGAAAAACACTAGGTTGATTTTCCTCTATATATTTTTGCAAAATTTGGTGTTATTATTAAAAAGTCTTCGTCAACTCCTGCTATATCTCCGTTCATCGCTAAACATGTTTTCCTAAGCTTATCAACGCTTCTTTTAAGTTCTGTTATGTCTTTTTGTCTTATTTCCCTTATTTTTAGGAATATTATGTTACCTTCTCTGAGCATTTTTTGTATTCTTTCTGTATCTGCATAATCCCTAAGATTTTCTATCTTTATGTTTATTTTTTCTTCTTCTGGTACAGGCTCTACTTCAACAAACTCCTCCTTCTCTTCCTTTGTTCTCCTCTTAAGCAAATCTTTAAGAGCCATTTCAATCAATATTAATTATTTTTTAAAATTAAAAAATTAGCTTATTTCCCTCCTTTTTTCTTCTAGTATGCTTACAGCATTCCATATCTTTGTTCTAGCATAGACCGGCATGTTTGGGTCGTTTATTATTTCGTCTAGGATATGAATTGCTGTACTTATTTTTACTTCTAGAGATTCTTTACTATTCAATACATTTTTTGAATCTTCTGCAGCCTTTCTTATGTTCTTTGGAACAGTTTTATCGTTTATTATTTGATCCAAAAATGAGATTGCTTTGGTTATTTCTTCCATAACATCACTTTATATAAAATTAATTAAATGAAGACTAAAAAATTATCAAATTTTTTCCCTTATTTTTGTTTCTAATTCTTTCAGCTTTTCGTTTGTTTTTGCTTCGCTTTTCTCTAAACTTTTTATTCTTATTTCTATAGATTCTTTTGCTTCACTAAGCTCCTTTTTAAGTTCTTCAACGGGCTTTTTTATCATTACCTGCCCAGCAATTTTATATGCTTCATTTTCCTTTGTTTTGTTTAACTCTTCAAGCGCCCTCTCTATCTCAAAAATTTGCATGTTTAAACTTTCTTTCTGTAGCAGTATTGTTTGAAGTTGCTGTTGATAAGCCTGAAATTGTGTTATCATATTTTTTGTTTCTTCAGACATCTCTTCTGGCAAAAAATCACCACATATTATTTAATTGTATAAACTATATAGATTCAACCCTTTTTATTACTTCTGGTCTCGTTTTTGCCAAAATTCTATGGGCCCTGCTTGCTTTAAAGCAAGCAAGTAAACCCGCAATATGGACATCTAATGTTTTCTTCCACATTCACAATTTTCTTACATTTTACACACTTATACATATCACTCCCCCTTTAAGTAATATGCTGGACCAGCAAACTTTAAACCGCATTTTTTACATTTCCATATTCCACAAGCAACCCTTTTAACATATGGTAAATTACACTTTGGACAAACATATCTTTTTCTTTCCTCCTTTTCAATCTTAGACACAGTTAGTCTAATCTTCCTTCCGTATCTTGTCCCAAACCTTCCTGCTGAGCCAACCTTTTTCTTAGCCATTTATTTCACTATTCTGAATTCTTTTTTCCCCTTTATGTTTTCCAGTATCTTTATTAACATCCCTTCCGTTATTTCGTTTTTTATTTTTCCTGTTTGAAAAAGCTGGATTAGATACAACTCCACTTGTGCGGCAAGTTCTGGTTTTACCATCCTAACTCTACCGAGCCTTTCTAATGCTTCCTTTGAAAGTATTTTTTTCATCAAAATTCTTTTTAGTTCTTCAATTTTTTTCATCTCCTCTATGCTGATTTCTTCGTTCACTCCTTGCTCACCTCAAACGCTATTCTGTCTAGAAGTTTTTTCCCCTTGTTTGTTATTACTCTTCCCCCCCTTTCTTTTTTCAAAAGTCCAGCCCTTTCAAGCTGTTGTAAGATCTTTCTTATTATATTTCCAGAGGCTTTTCTAAACTGTGGTGGGCGATGCCCCCTCCTTTTTCTCCCCCCGTAATATGTTCTTAATCTTTCAACGCCGACTGGACCATCAATATAAATTCTTCTGAGAATGGATGCCGCTCTAATATACCAAAAGTCTTTTTGAAATGGAGGTCTTTCTTTATGAGATCCTGACTTTACGAAATTTGCCCAGTGAGGCGTAGATATTTCTTTAAAAAGTTTAAGTTCCTCCTTTAACTTATTCACGAGTTTATGTGGGTTTACTTCCCTTGCTGTTACCATAAAATATAAATTTAAATTTTATTTATTAAAGGGTTTGTGTTAGGCAGAGAGCATTATATAACTTGTCAAGCATATTATTATTATAAAACCACTTAGGATAAGAAGCACAATCAGCATAGAAAAACTAAAAGAATTGAATTTTTTACACGTTTCTGGAGGGTTATTGCCCTTACATACTTCTGAAAATTTTACTATGTTGTCGAAAACAAAAAATAGCATGATTGTAGCGATGAAGACTGTTAATAGTCCAAAACCAACATGGGAAAAAGCCTTCATTTTTTCACCAAATATCTATAAATTTTTTTACAGTTTGAACACTTAACTGTAACGTATCCATTCTCAATTCTAATTGTTGAAGATATTCCTGGAATTAGAAAACTATTGCATTCTTTACAAAATTTTCTCTTTAATTCTTTCTTTAATCTTACATTGTACCTTAGTCCAATTTTTCTTGCAAGTTCTACGTATCTTCTACTCCTTTCAGGATGTTTTTTTAATTCTTTCTCTGCAAGGTTGAACAATATTTCAATTCTTTCTTTAGCTATTTTTTTTGTCCAGGCAGCTTTTTTCATCTAATAATAAATTGTTTTAAAATAAATTGAGTAAAGAATAAAAATGGGTCCGACCGGATTCGAACCGGTGACCTCCGCCGTTCTGATACATTCGTCAGGGTTCCGCTCTCTCTCGACGTCCTACCACTAGACCACGGACCCAACTTTATCATATTTTGTAAAGGTAAACATAAAAATGTTCGGTCCTTATTTTTTTTACTTCTTTCCACTCACTTAAAACATGGTCTGCAGAAATTATTCTTGTCCCCTTTCTAAGTTCTTTTTCTAGTTTTGGTTTAATTTCGTCGTTCAGTCTTTGCGATAGATATAATGTTACTATAGTAGCATTACTTAAGTTTTCTTTAAAAAAATCATTTTCTATTAATTCAACCCTATCTTCAACTCTGTTTCTTTTAATATTCCATCTACATATTAAACAAAGAATTTTATTTTTTTCTATACCCACAGCCTTTATTCCATATTCTTTTGCAGCAGTTATTATTACTCTGCCAGTACCACATCCCAAATCATAAAGTATATCATCCTTTTTAATTTCTGCTAACTCTAACATTTTCCTTATAGTTTTTTTTGATAATGGAACGAATATGGCTTCCCCTCTTACTAACTTTAATAGAAGTAAAAACAATGGGATTGAAAGAAGAAGCCAGGGTTGCATGAGTTCACTAAATATTTTTACTTTTTTGAAATGTTTATAATTAAATAAATTAAATATTTTTTGATGTACACTATAAAGAAAATTGTTATATTAACGATAATTTTTGCAGGTTTTGTTTTTGCTGTTTCTTTTAGTACTCTTTACGCACAGGTTCATATATACGAAGGTACAGCATGTAGTTGTACTTTACCAATTCCATTGCTAATTCCAACCCTTTCTTCTCTTGGAATATTTGTGGGTTCTATTGTTTACTATTTACTCATTCCAAGAATAGAAGAGAGGGGAGTTGAGAAAGCTGAATTTTGGTTGGATATACTAAAAGAAGACGAGAGAGAGGTATTGAAAGAGATTTTTAAAAACAAGGGAAAGGTTTTGCAAAGTAAAATATCTTCAAAAATGGGTAAAGTTAAAACATTTAGAGTGATAGACCGACTTATAAAGAGGGGAATTATAGAAAAGGAGAGTTATGGAAAAACGAATATTATAAAATTATCTGAAAAGTTCAATAAGTTTCTAGGGTTTTAAATCTCAAATATTTGGGAAAATTCCAAAACTTCAATTTTATTTTCACTTGCCTCTTTTAGACAAACGTAACATAATGGGCAGGAAGTAATTAAAATCTTTCCACCAACTTCTTTTGCTTGCTCAATTCTTTCTTTTGAAATTTCTAAGGATAGTTCAGGAAAGTTTGATTTAACTCCACCTCCTCCTCCACAACAAAATGTGTTTTCCTTAGTAAATTTCATCTCAATAAAATTTCCTACAACTTTAATGATTTCTCTTGGTTCTTCGTAAATTTTACTATACCTTGCTAGATGGCATGGATCATGATAAGTAATTTTTTCATTTAATTTCTTTATCTTTAATTTTCCTTCCTTAAAAGCTTTGGCTATGGTTTGAGAGATGTGCTCTACTTCAATATCCCAGTTTTCTAAAATTTTTGGATAGTCCTGAGAAAAAACTTTAAAACAGGCAGGACATGAGGTTATTATCTTTCTTACAGAGTGTTCTTTAAAAATCTTAAAATTTTTTTCAGCGTTTTTTTGTGTATCTTCTCTATATCCAGCATTCAATGTTGGTGAGCCACAACAAACTTCTAAATCTTTAAGTTCGATAAAGTCTATTCCTATCTTTCTTAGAATTTTCCTGTAATTTTCTCCTACATCCTTCAATACAAACTTTGTTAGGCAACCAGGATAATAAATTATATTTCCTCCTTTCAACTTTTCAAAAAATTTTATCATATCCATCCCATAAAGAAACTAATTCCAAACAATATCAAAATTATCCCTGCTATTAGTCTCATGAATTTTCTCAGTTCAACTCTCTTTTTTTCTACCTCCTCTACTTTTAGAAAACCAAAGTAAAAGATTAGAATTAAAGAAAACAAAGGTGCAACAAAGAAGAGGTTGTACCAACACAAGTAAAAGATTGTTTGGATGCCATGTGTTTTTTTACTGATCATGTAGGCGTATGATAGTGGGAATGCCCCAGCACAAGGAATTTCGACCAAACTAACTAAAATCCCGAGCAATATAGCAGAGGGAACTGTTGAAGATTTTATCAACCTTTCTATTTTTGGCTTTGCAAATTTTGGAATCTCTATTGAGAAAAATTTACCATAAAAAAAGAAATCTTTAATATCTATTATACCAACCGTTATTACTATAATTCCTATAGTGTATCTTATTGCTTGACTATAACCAATATAATAACTTACTAACGAAACCCCATTGATTAAAAGATACATAAAAGAGAAATAAATTAAAAATATTATTGTCGAATAAATTATTCCTATTTTGAGAATTTTTCTTCTCGATCCCAATGCAAGCATGTATGCAACCATAAATAATATAACAGATAAAGCACATGGATTGAAAATCCCATCGATCAACCCAAAAAACATACCAACCAAAATCAATGGAAGATTGCTAGTTTTTTCCAAGCTTGGGTGATAGAAGTCTTGTGCGGTTACTAGTGGGATTAATAGAAAAGGAATTAGTAGCAAGCCTTTTTTCATACCTTCACCTTTATCCTAACTTTTTTTGAAATGAGGAATAAAATCCCAATAATTATAAAAACAACTAAAACAGTTATGGGTATAATGTTTAAGTACGATGAATTTTTTTTTGAAAACCCAATAAATGCCCTGCTCCCAATAAAAGTCATGGGCACACCAGATGCCTGCAAATTGTTTTTCTCACAAATTTTTCTCCACAAATTAAGGTTTTCTTCGTGAAAATAAACTTCAAAATCATAAACTTCTATAGGATATTTTTTCTTTAGTTCTTCTAAGAATGGTTTTTCTTCAGCACAATGTGGACACCCCTGCCCCCAGAAAAAGTAAACACATATTTTTCCTTCTTCTATGGTTTTTCCATCAGCACATACGTTGCATTCATTGCAATTTAATATCGCTTCTTCTATTTTATCACTATAACCAACATTTTGAGCATGAGCAATAATACTGAAAGCAATTAAAAAACCAATTATTGCAACATGCTTCATATAACCACCTAACAACAATACAGTTCTTTTGGAATCTTTTCTTCTCCAATTTTTCCAAAAGGATTTCCGTATTCTCTTATATTTTTAATCATCTTTTTATTGGTTTCTGTTTCCATCCCCATCCTTACAGAAGCTTCCCTGACATTTCTTACAATTTCAGCTACATTGATATCTAAGGGGCAATTAATCTTACATGCTTCGCATGTTGTGCAACAATAAAGTCCTCTTTCAAAAGCTATTTTCAAATCATTGATGAAAGCCGTTTTAGCTATACCTATTCCACCTAAATAATCATACCCATAATTGTCAAAAATTTGTCTGTACACGGGACAAAAATAAAGGCAAGAACCGCAATTAATACAATAAAGTATTTCACCTAGTCCCTCTTTAATCATACTGCTTCTTCCATTGTCAACTAGAATTAAAAAAACTTCTTTTGCACCGTGTACACCATAAACAATTTTCTTCTCTATGTCTGCTGTCTTGCTTGGTGAGGAAATTATGTTTATGTAAGTTGGAAGAGATGTGCCTGTGCCCCAAATAGAAGATGCTTTACATATAACCATAGCATCTTGCAGAGAAGGCACCAGCTTATCTATTCCACTTACTATAACATGTTTTTCCGGTATTCTTGAGATTAGTGAAATGTTTCCTTCATTTTCGAGTATGACTATTGTTCCATCTGCTGTTATCGCATTAGCTCCTGTTAAACCAATTTTTGCCTCAACAATTTTTTTCTTCAAATAATATTTAACCCATTCAACAATTTTTTCATGACTTTTTTCAAGTTCAACTTTGAATTTTTTCCTTATTTTTTCCAACATTATTTCAATTGGTATGTGTAGGGCTGGAGTTACGGGGTGGCTCGAAACTTCATCGCAAACCTTAACAAGAAAATCTCCACAATCGGTTTCGGTGAGTTCGTTCCTCCCTTCAAAAATCTCTTCAACTTTAATTTCATTCAAAACATTAGACTTTGATTTCACAATTTTTTCTTTTTCTGGTATAATTTCAAGAAGCATTTTTTTTGCTTTGTTCGAATTTTCTGCCTGTAAAACTCTCACCCCATGTTCTTCTAGGTTTTTAATTGCTCTTTCCTTTAAGTTTTCTATGTTGGATATGGAAAATTCTTTTATTCTTCTAAGCTCTTTTTTGAGTAATTCGATATTTTCTAATTGCATCGCCCTTTCTCTATTCTTCTTATAAGTATTAAAAGCTTCTGATAGAGCTACTTTGGCCATACAAATTCTTTTTGAACTTAAAATTTCTTTTATTTTCATCATAAAATAATAAGCTGAAACCATATTTAAGCTTAGGTTTTGATTTTTGAAACCATTAAATTAAGTTCTTGAATAACAATAAACTCAATTTTTCGTAAATTTCAAATTTCTTAATAACTAGGCATTTTAAATAAAAAATAAAATTTTAAAAATATAATATTTTTTTATGATAGAGTTAAAGACGGTTAAATTTGGAAAAACTGCTGGCAGAGTTCCGATAGAAGATATGAAAAAAATTTTTGAGTTTTGTAAAAAATTCGATGTAATCGATGGAATGAAAGATGATATTCTTAGGTTTGATGTTAGACCAAATGCAATTCATTGGTTAAATAAAGACAATATTATTTTATCTAGTATGTACTATGATCGGAATACTGGTGAGATAAAATTACAGAAAGGAAGTGTAATCTATATGAATGGTGAAGCTAAAAAATTTGATGGAATTGATTGGGATGAAAAAATTGCAACAAAGAGATGGAATGAATTGATTAAAAAAATTTTAGAATAAACATAAATATTTTATGGTTAAAAGGAAATCGTCAATCCTAGAGCTTTAAATCTTTTCTAACCTAAGGGCTTATCTTTACTACTCTATCAAAAACATACACTTGTGAGAAAACGAAAAAGTATTTAAATAAATTGAGGTGCAGGGGGTGAGAATCCTGTTGAATTGTAATGCACACGCTTTAGTAG